>NZ_MVPX01000009.1:0-28558 GCF_002043085.1 Gordonia sp. i37
ATACGAGAGTGAACTTGATGCCTTGTGCGTCAACCTCATCGAGGAACTCGTGATCGAGGTGGGCATCACCGTAGATCAGTCCGTCGACCCGACGGTCGATCATCGCCTTGGTACGTGCGCGCTGAGCCTCGAGTCGGTCCAGCGAGTTGGTCACGAACGTCGACAGACCCGCTTCGCCTGCGGCCTCCTCGATCCCCTCATAGATGGTTGCCAGGACGTAGTCCTGCAGACGCGGCACCAACACCCCGATGAGCCCCGAGCGCCGCGTACGCAGGCTCGACGCCTGCGGATTGGGTGAGTAACCGTTCTCCGTGGCGAAGGTGCGAATCCGTCCTACCGTGTCCGCCGAGGCCCAGCGCAACGCATCTTCACCCGGGGTGTTCAGCACTCGCGAAACCGTCGATGGGCTGACGCCGAGCTCAGTGGCGATCATCCGCAAGGTCAGGGGTCCACGCACCCGCCCCATGGTGCCTCCTCCCTCGACGTCGGTGCCCCACGTTACAAGAGCCGTTACACAAACGTTTGGTGCAATTTACACAAACGATTGCCACAAACGTTTGTGTTGTGGTTTGCTGATCGACATGACCCAGTTCACACCCAGCGCGCCACCGTCTCCGACGTGCGCCGATACGGCGAAGAGGTGGCCCTGATGCCACGGATCGCCCTCATCGGAACCGGTGGGACGATCGCCTCCACTTCGACCGCGACCGGAGTCGTCGCCACCCGAACCGTCACCGAACTTCTCGGGACCACCGGACTCGCCGACGTGGAGGTCGAGTCGATCGATCTCATGACGGTGGGCTCCTACCGAATGACGCCTGCGCACCTACGCCGGATCAGCGACACCGTTGCCCAGCTCTTCGAGCGCACCGAGAATCCCGTCGACGGCATCGTCATCACCCACGGCACCGACACCATGGAGGAGACAGCCTTCCTCCTCGACCTGGTCCACGCCGACGCGCGACCGGTCGTCCTCACCGGCGCACAACGCGCCAGCGATGCGCCACACGGCGACGGTCCCCGGAATCTGGCCGATGCGGTCGCGGTGGCGGCCGACCCGCATGCCCGTACGCTCGGCACACTGGTCGTCTTCGCCGGACAGATCCTTCCCGCCGCCGGGACCCGCAAGCTCCGCACCCGCGCCCTCGACGCCTTCGGCTCCACCACGCGTGAGCCGCTGGGCGAGGTCGCCGACGGCAAGGTCGCCATCCGTGAAACGCCCACGCGACCCGCTGCGCTCCCCCGTCCCACCGACGCCTTCGACTCCACCCGCGTCGACATCATCGAGGTGTACCCGGGCGCCGATGCAACCCTGATCAACGCGGCGGTGGCCGCCGGTGCACGCGGAATCGTGCTGGCCGGCACCGGAATCGGCAACGCCAACCCGACGATCGTCGACACCTGCCGCCAACTCGCCGGTGACGGCATCCCGACGATTCTGGCCAGCCGGGTGCCGTTCGGCGAGGTCGCCGCGGTCTACGGGCACGGCGGCGGCACCGACATGGTGGCTGCCGGCGCGATCCTGTCCGGTTCACTGCCGGCCACCCAGGCACGCATCCTGCTCTCGCTGCTGCTGTCCCAATCATCGGACATCACAACCACTCTCACCCACATCATCAACACCTACACACCCACTCTGGAGGATTGACATGGCCAAGGACATCTTTGTCGCATTCGGGATCGACGTCGACGCCGTCGGCGGCTGGCTCGGCTCGTACGGTGGTGAGAACTCCCCGGGTGACATCTCCCGCGGAATCTTCGCCGGCGAGGTCGGGGTCCCGCGGCTCAACCAGCTGCTCGAACGCCATCAGCTTCCGGCGACCTGGTTCTGGCCCGGCCACTCCATCGAGACGTTCCCCGAACAGTTCGACGCCGTGGTCGCCGCCGGACACGAGATCGGACTCCACGGTTACAGCCACGAGAATCCGATCGCGATGTCACGCGAGCAGGAATCGGAGATCCTCGACCACTGCATCGACCTCATCGACACCCGTACCGGCAAGCGCCCCACCGGATATGTCGCACCGTGGTGGGAGTTCAGCAAGGTGACCAACGAACTGCTGATCGAGCGTGGCATCGCCTACGACCACTCCCTCATGCACCGCGATTTCGAGCCGTACTACGTGCGCGTCGGGGACTCGTGGACACCCATCGACTACGACCAGCCCGCCACCACCTGGATGAAACCCCTGCAGCGCGGCCAGGAGACCGACCTCGTCGAGATCCCGGCCAGCTGGTACCTCGACGACCTGCCTCCGATGATGTTCATCAAGGGCAGCCCCAACAGCCACGGATTCGTCAATCCACGGCACATCGAGGAGATGTGGCGCGATCAGTTCGACTGGGTGTATCGCGAGATGGATTATGCGGTCTTCACTTTCACCATTCATCCCGATGTATCCGGCCGACCGCAGGTGCTGTTGATGCTCGAGCGACTGATCGAACACATCAATGGCCACGACGGGGTCACCTGGACGACCTTCGACGCCATCGCCTCCGACTTCAAGTCCCGCCGGCCGCGCCAGAGCTGACCGGCAAAAGACCCGACGACGTGTCACCCCCTCCCCTCCGCTCTCACACCCTTTGACGAGAAAGACCCTCAGATGCCCACCCAATCCTCCACGCAGCTCGGACTGCGCCGGGTGACCGGCCGAGAAACCCGCCGCGCCTCCGGAATCGCCTTCTTCGCCTGGACAATCGCCGTCTACGACTTCATCCTGTTCGGGACATTGCTCCCGCGAATCGAGGAGTCGTTCGGCTGGACCACCAGCCACGCCCTGCTCGTCTCCACCCTCGTCAGCGTCGGGACCGCGATCGTCGTGCTGCTCGTCGGGCCGATGGTCGACAAGCTGGGACGACGCAAGGGCATGATCATCTCCGTCGCCGGGACCGCCGCGTCGTCGGCCGCCACCGCTGCCACCTTCGGCGCCGGATCGTTGATCGGTGTGCGCTCGATCAGCGGCCTCGGTCTGGCGGAGCAGTCGGTCAACGCCACCTACCTCAACGAACTCTATGAGCTGACCGAGGACGAGAAGATCAAGCGCCGCAAGGGCTTCGTCTACTCGATGGTGCAAACCGGATGGCCCGCAGGTGCGCTCATCGCAGCCGGCTTCGTCGCCATCGTGACCTCGATCTTCGGTGCCGACTCGTGGCGCATCGCGTTTCTCCTGGCCACCGTTCCCGCGGTGATCGTTGCCCTGATCTGTCGCTCGCTCAAGGAAAGCCCGCAGTTCGAGGCTCATCAGGCCATCAAGAAGCTGCGGGCGGACGGCCGCGACAAGGAAGCCGCAGCGCTGGCCACGGCCACCGCCACCGTCGAGCAGACCGCCGCGCCGTTCAAACGGATCTTCCAGGGTAAGCACCTGCGCAACACCCTCGTACTCTCGGCGGCGTGGTTGCTCAATTGGTTTGGCATCCAGACGTTCTCCGTCCTCGGCACCACCGTGCTGGAGAAGGGCAAGGACATCGATGCCTCGAGCACCCTGCTCCTCGTCGTCGTCTCCAATCTCGTTGCCGTTGCCGGATATCTGGCCCACGGGTGGGCGGGTGACCGATTCGGGCGCCGCAACACCATCGCGGTCGGCTGGCTGCTCGCCGGAATGTTCTTCGCGGCCATGCTGCTCGGTCCGTCCGGCCAGCTCTACGTCATGGTGACCTACATGATGGGCCTGTTCTTCCTCCTGGGACCGTACGCGGCCATCATGTTCTTCCAGGCCGAGTGCTTCGACACCGATTGCCGAGCAACAGGTTCGGCGTTCATCGGTGCGATGTCCCAGCCCGGGGCGATCATCTCGGGCTTCATCCTCACCGCCCTGACCGCGGCATCCATCGGCTACTCGACCGCGGCGCTCTGGGTGGGCGCGCTCGGCGCGGTGGCCTCCGGGGTGGTCGTTCTCGGTGCACGCAAGGTGTCGTCGCCGACTCCGGCGGTCGAGAACGCCGAGTTCACGTCATGAGTGAGAATCCCGTCGCGATGATCACCGGCGCGGCGTCCGGCATCGGGGCAGCGACATCGGTCTGCCTCGCCGAACGGGGGGTGCGCGTGGGTATCGGCACCTTCGGCGGCGATCCGCACGACCCCGAACACACTCTGCGTGCAGTACACGACGCCGGCGGTGAGGGACAGATCGTCGAGGTCGACGTCCGATCGACGGACTCGGTGAATGCGTTCGCCGACAGCCTCGTCGCCGCCTGGGGTCGGCTCGACATCGTGGTGGCCAACGCCGGGATCCTGCGGCAGGCCTCGTTCACGGACCTGCGCGACGAGCAGTGGCACGACCTCCTCGACGTCGACCTGCACGGTGTGATGCGCACGGCACGAGCAGGTTTGCGTCACATGGGTGCCGGCGGTTCGGTGACCGCGGTGTCGTCGATCGCCGGCGGCGTATACGGGTGGCAGGATCACGCCCACTACGCCACCGCCAAGGCCGGTGTCCTCGGGTTGATCCGCAGCATCGCCGTCGAATTCGGACCCCGACAGATTCGGGCCAACGCCGTCATCCCGGGTCTGATCCGCACGCCACAGTCCTCCGACGCGGTCAATTCGCTCGGTCCGGAAGGACTGGATCGAGCGGGCGATTACATCCCCTGGGGCCGAGTCGGGGATCCGCGTGAGGTCGCCGAGGTCATCGGCTTCCTGTCGAGTCCGGCGGCGTCGTACGTGAGCGGTCAGGCGATCGTCGTCGACGGCGCGCTGACCACCGCGATGCGCGACTGAGAGGAGCACGCAGATGTCTGAACTTCTGAAAGGCAAGCGCGCCTTGGTGACCGGCGGCGCGTCGGGTATCGGCCTGGCGATCGGATCGGCATTCGTCGACGCCGGCGCCACCGTCGTGCTGGCCGACCGCAACCCGGTGGTCGCGACCGTTGCATCCGAAATCGGTTCCGAGGGAGTCGTTCTCGATGCGACGTCGGAGTCGGCGATCGTTGGCGTCGTGTCCGACATGGTGGCCCAACTCGGTGGGATCGACATCCTGGTGTGTTCCCATGGGATTCTCACCCAGGCGCCGGCATCCGAGATGACGAGCGCCCAGTGGCGCGAGACGATCGACATCGATCTGACCAGTGTGTTCATGCTCAACCGGGCGGTGTTGCCGACGATGATGTCGCAGAAGGACGGCCGCATCATCAATGTCGCATCGCAATTGGCGATCAAAGGTGGAGTGTCACTGGCGCACTACGCCGCCGCCAAAGCGGGCGTCATCGCGATGACCAAGTCCATCGCGCAGGAGGTCGCCGGCGACGGCGTGTTGGTCAATGCGATCGCGCCCGGACCCATCGAGACACCCCTGGTCGACGGTATCGACGACGACTGGAAACGAGCCAAGCGTGCCGAATTGCCGTTGGGCCGCTTCGGCACACCCGAGGAGGTGGCACCCACCGCGGTTCTGCTCGCGTCGAATCCCGGCGGGAATCTCTACGTCGGGCAGGTCCTGGGTCCCAACTCCGGAGACGTGATGCCCTGATGTGCGGTGGATGTGCCGGGGCGCCGGTGGACTGGGCCGCTCGCTGGGTGAGCGGGCCGCGTCGGCGGGCGGCGGTTGCCCGTCGGCTCGCGCCACTGGCTCCCCGGCTGTCCATCAGGGTGATCACTCAGGGGTGGACGGTCGGCACCGCAACGGGAGCCACCCACGTGTGCCGGACCTACGACGACCTCGTCGCCACCGTCGCACTGCACAGCGCCCATCCCATTGCTCACCTCGCCCAGGTCGGGTTGGGCCCGGACTGGGACGAGGCGAGAAGGGCCGATTTGCCTCACCAGAGGTCGTAGGAGACGTTCACGTTCGGGTATCCGGTGTCGATGTGCGGGGCGTTGATGAAGTAGTGGCCGCCGCCGGAGGTTCCGGTCATCGCGGTGTTCACGTTGCCCGCCATGTTCTCGATCTCATAGGTGGCGCGCGGCCCGAAGGCGCCGATCCGGTAGTTGACGAAGTTCGTCTCCTCCGGGCTGTTCGGGGCGTTGGAGACCACGATCTCCGAGGCTCCGGGAGCCAGTGTCTGCCGCGGCGCCTGCACCCACTGGCCGGTGCCGGCCGTGGCGCCGTCCAACCATTCGGTCTTGTCGGTGTGGTTGGTGATCGTCATCGCGATCGTGGGCTCACCGGGATGGGTGACCGGGACGGTTCCCGCGCCGGCCAGTCCGGCACCGCCCAGTGCGAGACCGGTGGCGATGCCGATGCCGGCGATTCCGGCGAGTGCGCGGTTCTTCATGCTCTTCGAGATGTTCATGATGTTCCTCCTGTTCCGCGGGTCCTGGCCGGGAGTGGTCGGGGCTGGCGAAGTCGTTCGTTCTGACATCACTGACTTTGCCCGCCGCGCACCCGTTCCGAACCCCGCCGACCGGCGGATCCACCGGTGGATTCGTGCCTCCCCCGATCGGGGGATGCACAGCTACGAATACAACTTCCACCGATGTGGCCCGAAACCCCCGATTTTCGGGGTCGGTGGCGCGCTCACGTGGAATCTGTATTCGTATCGCGGCATGTGTCAGGCCGACCAGTCCTCGACAAGCGACCGGTCGTAGTCGGCGGCCGCCGCGGGAGCGCGCAGATGGTCACCGCGTCTGAGGATCGCTGTGAGGGTTTCGGCGACTTCGTCCCACGCGAACATCACGCGCTTGTAGGAGAACCGCAGCGGCAGGTAACCCAGCCGGTGCGCCATCTCGTCGCGGATGCGGTCTGCTTCACGCTGTTCCGGTGAGAGGTCATGGAATTCGATGCTGTCGAGTTCGATGATCAGTCGCCTGCCGACGACGAGATCGACCCGTCCGATTCCCTGAATGGTCACCTGCACCGCCACCGACAACCCCATCGCCAGAAGCCTCAGTCGCATGATGGATTCGGTCCCCGACTCGGCTCGATCGTCGCAGCGCTCCAGCAGCTTCCGAACTCGTTCGGGAGCGGCGGCGAACACCTCCCGCAGATCGCACATCTCTGCGAGACCTCGGTGAAGGATCGAGTCGCACACCGCGATGATCCCTTCGGCGTCCAGACACTTGATGGCATGGGCGAGAGCGGTGAGGACGTCGTCGACAGGGTAGATCTCCGGCAGCGGACGGCCGTAGCGGCGACAGAAGCGGTTCGCCCGACCACTGCGATGCCCGGACTCCCGCGACCGCACGTGAACCCGATTCCCGTGCGGCGGTACCCACACGTCGTGCAGGTCGAGCGCGGTCACACAACTGCACACCCCGTTGGCGGCAACAGCCCCCGCCACGCGGCTATCGGCGTACGGGGTCGCGTACCACCCGCGGCGAAGAGGACGTAGATCTCCGCTCCTGGCCATTCGCGTCACCTGCGATTGGCCCATTCCGCGTCGGGTGAGTTCAGCGAACGAGAAGACACCGAACCAGCGGTCATCGGCGGCTGAGGTGAGATCGGCGGGAGTCATGACCCGAGAGTGTGCCGTGTGATTGCCCGGATTCCGGGCCTCGATCGCGCTCCGCGGCGAATCTGTGGACAACCGCGGTACCCGACAGCCCGGGTGTGAATACAGCTTCCACCTGAGCGGACCACCGACCCCGATTTTCGGCCGTTTTCGCGCGATTCGGTGGAAGTTGTATTCGTACACCCGCGCGTGCCCGGGCCCCAGCCCCCGGACACCCCGTTCACCCACCAAGCGCTCGCTTGGTTTGTTAGGTTCGGTCACGGCACAGTGATCGAGGAGCGCGAACACGTATGGGATTTCTCCAGCAGAACACCCCCGACATCGACTTTCCCACCTGGAGCCAGGGCAGCCGCGCCGAGAAGATCAAGCCGATGGCGCGGCACTGGGCCGAGGTCGGTTTCGGTACGCCGGTGGCATTGCACCTGTTCTATGTCGGCAAGATCCTCGCCTACATCGTCATCGGCTGGGCGATCGTGGTGGCCACGCCCGGTATCCACGGCATCCTCGATGTCACCTCCTGGTACAACGAGCCGATCGTCTTCCAGAAGGTCGTGCTCTACACGATGTTGTTCGAGGTCGTCGGATTCGGTTGCGGCTTCGGCCCTCTCAACAACCGATTCTTCCCGCCGATGGGGTCGATCCTCTACTGGTTGCGCCTCAAGACCATTCGCCAGCCACCCTGGCCCCAGCTCCCACTCACCGCCGGCGACACCCGCGGCCCCTTGGACGTCACCCTCTACGCGGCACTCCTGGTGATGATCGTGGTGGCACTCGCGAGCTCGGGATCACGCTCGACCGGCGACCTGCACTCCGATGCCGGGGTTCTGCCGATCTGGCAGATCGCGACGATCATCGCACTGCTCGCAGTCCTGGGCCTGCGCGACAAGACGGTCTTCCTCGCCGCCCGCGGCGAGGTGTACGGCGCGTTCTGCGTGACGTTCCTGTTCGTCGGCACCGACATGATCCTCGGCGCCAAACTCGTCTTCCTCGTCATCTGGGTCGGCGCGGCAACGAGCAAACTCAACAAGCACTTCCCGTTCGTGATCGCCACGATGATGTCGAACAACCCGATCTGGCGGTCGCCGGCCATCAAACGCACGTTCTTCGAACACTTTCCGGACGACCTTCGTCCCGGACGACGCTCCCGCGCGATCGCGCACGTCTCCACCGCCGTCGAAGGCCTGGTGCCACTGGTGCTGTTCTTCTCCGGCGGCGGATGGCTCACCGCGGTCGCCGCCGCGGTCATGCTGATCTTCCACTTCGGCATCCTGTCGTCGATCCCGATGGGCGTACCGCTGGAGTGGAACGTCTTCATGATGTTCGGGATCGTCGCCGTCTTCGTCGGGCAACCCGGCATCGGCCTCGCCGACCTTCACTCCCCGTGGCCGATCGTGCTGTTCGCCGTGTCGGCGGGAACGGTGATCCTGGGAAACCTGTTCCCGCGCAAGGTGTCGTTCCTACCCGGGATGCGCTACTACGCGGGCAACTGGGACACCTCGCTGTGGTGCGTCAAGCCGTCGGCGTCGGCGAAGATCGAGAGCGGCATCGTCGCCATCGCGTCCATGCCCGCCGCACAACTCGAACGGTTCTACGGCAGCCCGGAGGCCGCACAGATCCCGCTGTACATGGGATATGCGTTCCGCGCGTTCAACAGTCACGGCAGAGCGCTGTTCACTCTCGCCCATCGGGCCATGGCACCGCATGACGAAACCGGTTACGTCCTCACCGATGGTGAACGGATCTGCAGCACCGCGATGGGCTGGAACTTCGGCGATGGCCACTTGTCCAATGCGCAGCTCATCGAATCCCTGCAACGCCGTTGCCATTTCGAGCCCGGCGAGGTCCGCATCGTCCTTCTCGATGCCCAGCCCATCCAGCATCAGACCCAGCAGTACCGGCTCGTCGACGCCGCCACCGGAGAATTCGAACGCGGCTACGTCAACGTCGCCGACCTCGTCACCCGCCAACCCTGGGACGACGATGTGCCGGTCACCACGACCTGGCGAGCCGACAGCCCTTAGCCATCACCTGCGGATGACAGACAACGCGCCTCAGCCCCGATACACGGTGTCGATCGTCAGCCGGTGCCCGCCGAGATGAGGGGCACGCGGGCTGACGGTCACGTCGTACACACCTGGCGCGCCCGGTGAGACGATGTCGGCGCCGGGCAGGCCGATGAAGCCCGGCCCCGAGAAGTGGCGGGTGAAGGTTGCGGTGTGCCCGTCGGCGCGGCTGGTGAAGACGAAATCGACGTCGAGAGAACAGGACCCGACGCCATAGAGGGTGCCGTTGGAGACGAGGTCGGCTTCGTTCGGGTAGTGGCTGACGCCTGCGGTGAGGGTTCCCGCGCACGTTCCGGTGCTCGCCAGTGTGTACAGGGTGGTGCTGGTGTTGCCGTCGTCGGCTGCGGCAACACCGGTTCCGAGTGTCGTGGCAACGGCCGCGGTCGCGGCGATCGCGGCCCAGCGCGCCACGCTGCCCCACGAGGTCGGTGATGGAGTCGATGTCATGGAAGCCGTCCTTCTCCCCGACTAGTGCCTGTGTGGGGGATGTCGTTGCAGCCACCCTGATCGTTACCACTGCGAACATTCTGCCCGTGGGACCTCTCCCGCACACCGCTGCGGTCCCGGCAACCCACACCTGGTGGCGTATAGTCCCAGGTAGCTGATTCGCACTCATACCCAACGTGGACGCGTGGTCGTGTGTTGGGTCATCCAATGCGGGAAGACCGCAAGTCAGGAATGTGCGCAGTGAATGCAACCCCCGGCCGACCCTCGGTGACCCTCGGTGACCCTCGGCCCCACGCGAGTCCGCTTGTGCAGCGACCCGAAAGCCGCGGTGGCCGGGGCCTGGTATCCCTACACCGTCCAGATCGCCGACGAGTTGAGCCGGTTGTCGACGGCGGTGGCGCCGATCCTCGGTGAGATCACGGCGATCGAGGTCAATTGGCAGAGCTTCCGCCGGTACCCCGGCCTCGATTCCGCGGATGCGCCTGCGGTCCCGCCGCTGATGACGCTGACGACACCCACGACGACGGCGTCGCTACTGGTGATCCCGTCGCGCACCGGGTCGGCGCTGGCCGCGCTGCTCCTGCGTCTGGCCGGTCAGACCGAGATCACCGACGGTCGCATCCATTCACTGGATGCCCGTCGCGCTCAGCAGATCCTGGCGCGGGCCGGGCAGTATCTCGCAACCGCCTGACCCGCACGCACACTCAGGTCCGGGAGCGCTGCACCAGCCCGAGTATCCACAGCAGGATCACCGATCCGAGGATCGCGGTGAACAGCGTGAACCACCAGCCACCTGACGCGGTGTCGACGAAGAAGCTCAACAGGAAGCCGCCGATCAGCGCGCCGACGATGCCGATCACGATGTTGAGCAGCAGGCCCGAGCCGCCGCCCTTCATGATCTTCCCGGCGATCCAGCCGGCGAGGGCGCCGATGATGATATAGCCGATCCAGCCGACGCTTGTGGTGGTCGACGATCGGGCGAGAATCTCGGTTGCCGCGAGTGTGGTCATCGTGAACTCCTCTGGTTGGCTCCGTTGCCTCTGAGGGCGACGGTAGTCCACGCGGGGCGTCGTCGTGGCCGATCGCTGTGGGCCCAAAGCTCGGCACCCGACCGTCATCGTCGTAACCTCGGGCGATGACCTCCGAGTTCGCCCTGCTTGCCGAGATCGCCGACGAGGTCGGCCGCACCGAGCCGCTGCCGCAGGTCACCCGCGTCGACGCCGACGTCGCCGGGCAGCGGATCAGCGCGCTCGCGTGGACGCCCGCGTCACCACGGGTGGTGTTGCTGCACGGCGGCGGGCAGAACGCCCACACCTGGGACACGATGATGCTGCATCTCGACGTGCCCGCGCTCGCCGTCGACCTGCCCGGCCACGGGCATTCGTCGTGGCGCGACGACCACGACTACCGCCCGCACGTCAGTGCCGACACCCTCCTCCAGGTCCTGCGTGAACTCGCCCCCGACGCCGACCTCGTCGTCGGGATGTCGCTCGGCGGTTTGACGACGCTGCGGATCGCCGCGATCGCGCCCGACTCGGTACCGCGGGCCGTCCTCGTCGACGTCACACCCGAATCACCGCGTCGCGCTGCCGATCTCACTGCTTCCGCGCGCGGTACGGTTGCGTTGATCGAAGGGCCGCAGGAGTTTTCGACACTCGAGGAGGTCGTCGACCTCACCGCCGCCGCATCCCCGAATCGTTCCCGCGCTTCGGTCCGTCGGGGCGTCATCCACAACACACGCCAACGCGACGACGGTGCGTGGGTGTGGCGTTACGACCGGATTCGCGAGGCACCCGATCCGGCACCGATGTGGGAGGACCTCGCCGCGGTGCAGGCGCCACTGACCCTCGTCGAGGGCGGTCGCTCACCGTTCACCACCGACGACGACATCGCCCGCCTCCGTCGGGTCCAGCCGTCCGCCCAGGTGATCACCGTCGCCGATGCGGGCCACTCGGTGCAGAGCGACGCGCCGGCCGAGTTGGCGGAAATCATTCGCCGACAACTCGATTGATGCTCCCGGCCATGCTACTCCTCGTCACTCATTCCCCGACGTGACAGTTCGTTGGCGTCGGCCCATCCGACGATGTCGCCGCGATTGATGGCGACGGCGAGCAGGTCGGGGAAGGCGTCGGGGGTGCAGGCGAAGGCCGGGATGCCCATGGCCGCCAGTGCTCCGGCGATCTCACGGTCGAAAGCCGGTGCACCCTCGTCGGACAACGCGAGCAGCACCACCACCTGTACGCCCGAGGACTGCATGTGGGCGACCCGCTTGAGCATCTCGTCGCGCACCCCGCCCTCGTACAGGTCGGAGATGAGCACGAAGATGCTGTCGTTGGGCCGGGTGATCAGGTCCTGGCAGTAGGCGATGGCCCGGTTGATGTCGGTGCCACCACCGAGCGCGGTTCCGAACAGCACGTCCACCGGGTCGTCGAGGTGGTCGGTCAGGTCGACGACCTCGGTGTCGAAGACCACCAGCGAGGTCCGCACCGACCGCATGGTCGCGATCACCGCACCGAAGATCGACGCGTACACAATGGATCTCGCCATCGAACCGGACTGGTCGATCGCGAGGATGATGTCCTTGCTCACCACCTGGGCGCGCCGCCCATGCCCAACGAGGCGTTCGGGAACGATGGTCTTCTGCTCGGGCAGATAGTTATGCAGGTTACGCGCGATCGTGGCGTTCCAGTCGATGTCACGCAGTTTCGGGCGGTGCACGCGGCTGGCACGGTCCACCGCGGCACCGACGGCGCTGCGTGTGCGTTCGGCGATCCGCTTCTCGACCTCGTCGACGACCTTGCGTACCAACGCCCGCGCGGAAGCCTTGGAGCTTTCGGGGATCGCGCGGCCGAGACCGATGAGGGTGGTGACCATGTCGATGTCGGGTTCGACGCTGTCGATCAGTTCCGGCTCGGTGAGCAACGCATGCAGGTTCAGTCGGGTCACGGCATCGTGTTGCATCACCTGAACGACGGTGGACGGAAAGTACTTTCGGATGTCCCCGAGCCACCGCGCGACCGACGGCGCTGATGCCCCGAGTCCGCCACGTCTGTTGGTGGAGTCCGCGTCATAGAGTGCGGCGAGTGCGCCGTCCATCTCGAGGTCGGCGCCGCCGAGTCCGGCGAACTGTTCGGCGGCGGGTTCACCGAGGACGAGCCGCCATCGCCGGTCACGCTGATGCGCGCCGTCTTCCGCAGGGGCAGTATGCAGGTCGGTCATGGCAACCCCAGGAGTGCGGCGATCGTGGCCACCGCGGGCGCGGCGAGCTCGGCGTCGAATATGGTGGCGGCGTCGGCATCCTGGCTGAAATGGCCCTGATCGAGTGAGGCGACACGGTTGCCGATGTTGCGTCGCACCGATCGGTCGAACAGACCGAAGGTTCTGCGCAGCAACGGGAGAACGTCGGTGAAGTCTTGGTCGGTCAGCCCGGTGAGCCAGCCGTCGAGGACGGCGAGCAATTCCCGGTCGTGTACCAGCAACAGTCCACCGTCACCCAGGAAGCCTTCGATCCATTGGGCTTTCGCGGTCGGCGTGGCGCCGCTCGAGAGGGCGAACCGTACCCGGGCCGCGGCGACGGCGGTGTCGATGTGGTCGCCGTCGAGCAGTAGCCGGGTCGCCCGACCCACGAGGAGCCCGTTGACGTCGGTGCGGTCGGCGATGATCCGCACCGCGGCGGTCCACCTGGTGCGATCCTCGTCGGAGAGCAACGCGACCGTCTCGTGGACGGCGTCGACGTGCTCCTTGAACGAGCGGGCCGCGTCGTCGTTGAGGTTGGAGACGGCGCCGGGGATGCCGATGCAGATCCGCAGCAGCAACGACGAGGCGACCTCGCCGAGTGCGCCGGTGTCGGTGCCGCGGACATCCCCGTAGCGCCGGGCCCGTCCCAACGCCGGCAACGCGGACATCAGTTGTGCCACATCGTGGTCGACGGCGACCCGGTCGGCCAGTGCGGAGAGTACCGCGGGCACAGCGTCGACGAGCTCGGCGGGCAACGCTGCCTCGAGGGCAGCGGTGACATCGCCCAGAGACTCGCCGCGGGTGGCGCGGTCGATGATCTTTGCGGTGGCCGCGGCGCGCACCGTGGTTCCCCAGACCGATGCCATCACCACGTCGACGACGAACTCGGGTCGCCACGCCAGGGTCCATCCCTCTTTGAACGTGCCGGTCCCGCGCACCTCTGCGGGTGTTCCCCACGTGACGCTGAGGATCGCGAGGCGATGCAGCAGCAGTGATTTCGCCTTGTCGGCGGGTTTGCGAAGATCGACGACGAGTTCCCGGGCGACCGGATCCATTTTCAGCCGAGCCGATTTCGCGGCGGCGGTCACGTCGGCCTGCAGGGGTACGACGGGCGCGTCGTCGGGGACGCCGCCGAGTCGCTCCCCGATCACCGCTTCGCGGTACATGAGGTCGGCGAGGCCCGAATCACCCTGGCACATCACCGATAGCGTGGCCTCGTTGATCTCGGCGAGTCCGGGTAGCGGGCGGTGGCGCATCAGTGCGAGTGCGTCGGCGAGGCGTGCGGTCTCGATGATGTGCGCCGACGACACGTCGATGTCCTTGTCCCGCAGCAGGTTGGCTTGATGGATGAGCCAGCGCACCACGACGTCGTCGGTGGTGGCGAACAGATGGTGGTACCAGCCCGGTGAGATGACGCCGGCGGCGTAGCCGGATGCGCTGGCTAGGCGGGAGTGGGTCCACGGTACCCACGCCACCCGGCTGCGGACCTTGCGCATGCCCTTGAGCAGTCGGGTGTCGGCGACGGCGGGTGGCAGTTTCCCGGACACCGCCGGGACATGCCATGCCCCACAGACGATCACCACGCGCTCCGCGCCGGGCGCCTTGAGTGTCTTCCGGAGCATCTGCCGCATGTGGGCTTCGCGGCGTGCCTCATGCAGGCGTTCGGGATTCGGCTCGTCGGGCTCGACGGGTGTCTCGTCGTCGCGCAGTGCGGTCATGGCGTCGGCGATCGCCTCGAATCCGCCGGTTTCGCCACGGGTTTCGACGACGTCGTCCCACCAGCGTTCAGGATCGCTGTAGCCGGCTACGGCGGCGAGCCGGCCGATCGGGTCGGCGCGAGTGGGGTCGAACTCCTGGTCCCGATCAACCGGTCCGGCGTGATGGGCCAAGACGAGGGAGGTCGGCAGGTCACAGAACTCGACGGGCACACCTGCCCGGGTGGCCCACCGCATCGCCTGCCATTCCGGGGAGAACTCGGCGAACGGCCAGAACGCGGCGCGGGACGGGTCGTCGGCGGCGTAGCCGAGTAACGCGACCGGCGGCGCCATTCCGGGATCGACGATGGCGGCGATCAGGTCCGACGCGTCGGCCGGGCCCTCGATGAGCACCGCGTCTGGCCGGATGCGGTCGAGTTCACCGAGAACCGCTCGGGCCGAGCCGGGTCCGTGATGGCGGATGCCGAGCACGTAGGTGCCCGGCGCCACGACGGGTGCGCTGAGGTCCTCGACGGTGGTGGGTGGCATGTGCTCAGCTCAGTGCCGATCGCGCGGCACGGTAGAAGTCGGCCCAGTCGTCGCGCTCGCGCACAACGCTTTCCAGGTATTCGGTCCAGACGACGGCGTCGGCGGACGGGTCCTTGATGACCGCGCCCTGGATTCCGGCAGCGACGTCGGCGGGGCGCAGCACACCGTCGCCGAAGTGCGCCGACATGGCGATGCCGTGGGTGATCACCGAGATGGCCTCCGCGGTCGAGAGGGTGCCGCTGGGTGTTTTGACCTTGGCGCGGCCGTCCTCGGTGACCCCGGACCGCAGTTCGCGGAAGACGGTCACCACGCGGCGGATCTCGTCGGCGGCGGTGGGCAGATCGGGTAGTTCCAGTGTCTTGCCCAGTGCGGCAACACGTTGGGTGACGATCGAGACTTCTTCGTCGGCGCTGGCGGGCAGCGGCAGGACGACGGTGTTGAAGCGTCGGCGGAGCGCCGAGGAGAGGTCGTTGACGCCGCGGTCGCGGTCGTTGGCGGTGGCGATGACGCTGAATCCCTTGGTGGCCTGCACTTCCATCCCGAGTTCGGGGATCGGGAGCGTCTTCTCCGACAGGATGGTGATGAGTGCGTCCTGCACGTCAGAGGGGATGCGGGTGAGTTCTTCGAGACGCGCGATCTTGCCCTGCTGCATGGCGATCATGATCGGTGAGGGCACCAGCGCCTCGGTCGACGGTCCTTCGGCGATGAGCCGGGCGTAGTTCCAGCCGTAGCGGATCGCTTCCTCCGGTGTGCCTGCTGTGCCTTGCACGAGCAGTGTCGAGGTGCCGCTGATGGCTGCGGAGAGATGTTCGGACACCCAGGTTTTGGCGGTGCCGGGCACTCCGAGGAGCAGCAGGGCGCGGTCAGTGGCCAGGGTTGCCACCGCCACCTCCATGATGCGGCGTGGGCCGATGTACTTCGGGGTGATGACGGTGCCGTCGTCGAGGGTGCCGCCGAGCAGGTAGGTGACGACCGCCGACGGCGACAGCAGCCAGCTGGCCGGTCGGGCGGCGGTATCGTTGCGGGCCAACGCTTCCAGCTCTGCGGCGTAGAGCTGCTCGGCATGTGGGCGGAGGAGTTCGTTGTCGGTGGTCACTCAAGCTCCCTGTCTAGGACGGATCGGATGCGTAACGCCTCGGCGAGCGTGGCAAGTTGGGTGGTGACGACCGGATACGTCTCCCGCGCGGCGTCGACCGTCGCTCGCCAGGTATCGGTGGCGGGGAGTCCGGTTGCCATCATGTCGAACCAGGTGGCGGTGCCGCGCGGAATGAACTTCTGGCTCACCACCATCTTCAGGACAGCGGTGAATGCGCTGCGCGCCAGCGCTTCCGGCCACGGCGTGGGCAGAGCACCGAGTGCGACGAGTTGCCGCTCCGCCGTCAGCGTCGTGAACGTGTCGATAACGACCTGCCGATCGGCGATCGACACCACCATCGACAAAGCTTCGCGTTGCGCGAGAAGCGCGGTGGCCCAATGGGAGTCGGAGAATGCGATGGCTGCCGTGCACAGTCCGCGGATCAGCGCGATCTCGTCGGCGTCGATCGCGGCGACGATCTCGTCGGGTGACAACTCGAAGTACTCCTCCCACGATCGCGGCGGGATTCTGGAGACCAGTTGCGTCAGGACATGTCTGCCGACTCCGATACCGCGGGGCGCGGTCAAGGAGATCCCGTCGCGTGCCAGCGCGGGATCGGGTGCGGTGGGCAGGGTGACGCGCACGCTGCGATGACGGACGAGGCCTCGACGTTGCGTGCCGAGTTCGAGGAGGCCGCTCGCCGCGGCGATGAGCCGTCGTCGGTGCGCCGACCCGTCGAGATGGTCGAGGATCTCCGCGGCGCTCGCACGCACCTTGGCACGACGATCGTCAAGAGCGCGTTCGAGGAAGTCCTCGTCGGCGGCCGACAACCGGCGAGAGAGGATGGGCAGCAACAGTTCCCGGTCCGGTCCGCTCTCCGTCGCCCAGCCGGACGCGAGGAGTTCGCGGGCGGCGTCGGGTTCACGTTCGCGCAGTGCCGTGAGGTACGCCGCACGGTCGGCGAGCTCGCCGTGAGTCCAGTCCGAGTCGTCGAGATCTTCTGTGGCGGTGAGGGTTGCGGCGTCGTCGAGAACCGCTTTCAGCTCGGGCGCGTGACGGGCGAGCCACCGGCCGCGGGGGCCGACGATCACGGTGATCGCCGGGCGGACGTCAGCGGATCGTGCGGTGCGTCGCAGCAGGTCGGGCAGCATCGACGGCGGTGGGCGCAGACCCGACGCCGCGAGCCGGTTCAGGCACCACTGTGCCATCCCCGGCGACAGCGCGAGCGCACGCTCGGCGTACGCGGCGGCCAGTGGCGACATCGGGGGTCGCGGATCGTCGGGTTCCTCGGGGATGGCTGTGGCGCTGGTGGTTTCGCATCCGGTCGCGGTGTGCGCTGCGGCGGTCAGTGCGGCCATCTGCAGGCTGAGCACCGCCGGGTCGGCGATCTCGGTGGTGAGGTGTGCACCGATGAGCGGGTCGGCGCCGTCGACGCCGATCGGTCGGGTGCGTACGCCCACCAGCGCCGCCGACACCACCTCGTCCCAGGTGCTCACAGTCCTATCACCGTGCCATCCACCAGCACCGACGCCACGTCGAGCCCCTGCGGGCCGAGATCACCGAACACGGCGACGTCCGCGCCACCGGTGAGCGCGAGCAGCAGCGCCCACCGATCGGCGAGGCCGGTGAGCGGGACCGCGATGGCGTCGGCGTCGATGAGCGCGGGCGTCGCGTCGTCGGTGCGGCCGAGCCGTCCGGAGACGAGGACCGGCCAGGTCTGTGCCCACGGGTCGTCGGCGATCGCGCGGGCGCGGACGTGTCGGGCGGCGGTGAGGGTCATCGGTTCCAGTGTGCCGACGGGGTCGGCGGCGGGTGCATCCGATGGTGGTGTGGTGTCGTCGTACACGCACCGAAGGCGTGGTGTGCCCGGGTAGAAGTGCATGGTGGTGGCGATCGCCTCGCCGGTGACCGGTCGCAGTGGCAGGGTCGCGCCGGTGGGCGCGTAGTCGAGCACCATCCCGTAGCGGCGCGCGGTGGCACCCCACAGCCAGGTGCGTCGGCTCAGCAGGCCGTCCTCGTCGGTATCGCGGCGGCCCACGCACAGCCAGGTGTCGGCGATCCCGTCCGTGGCGAGCACGTCGGCTTTGGCTGTCGGATAGCCCACGTGTCGGCGGACGGTGGCCGCGAGATCGTCGGGGAGTTCGTCGAGGCGTTGGTGGGCGACGCTCAACGACCACAGGCGGCCCAGCTCTTCGAGGAGGCGGGCGGGCCAGTCGACCGCGGCGGAATCAACGCCGGAGAACAGCGCGGGCAGGCGTCGGACGCGGGTTGCCAGTCCGGGTGCCTGGGCGTCGACGAGCCGTGCCGCGACGGCGTCGAATCGTCGGTAGGCGTCGACCTCTGCGCCGGCGAGGCCGTTGCCGACCTGATCGGTCAGCCACAGTTGCAACTCATCGATACCGGACCGGACGCGTTCGACGCGCTGCGCGGCGGTCTTGGCGGCGCGGTCCGGATCTTTCGGCGCGGACGGTTCGGCGGATTTCTTGGTCGCGCGATCGGCACGTCCGGCCTGCCATGCCGCGGCGTAGTCGGCGGGTTCGGCGGCGTCGGGGACCTCGTCCTGCGACCACAGCAACAGCAGCCCGAGTGCGTGTTTACACGGGAATTTGCGTGACGGACAGGAGCATTTGTAGGCGGGTGCACCGATGTCGACGATCGTTTGGTACGGCGTCTTTCCGCTGCCCTTGCACAGGCCCCAGACGAGGGTGTCGGTGGCGCCGGTGCCCGTCCACGGGGTGGGGGTGGCGAGTTTCTGGCCGGCCTTGACCGACGACGCGTCGGGTGCGAGCGCCAACACCTGATCCGCCGACCATCGCCCACCCATGGCAGACAATCAACCACAGTTCACTGACGTGCACCATGGGTGGTGGTCAGTGTCATCCGGGTGGGCGACCGTCGTCACTCGACAGCTATCCGCTCGGTGATTGACGTTGGTCGGCGAGAACCAGTACCGGTTGCGGCTAGATGTATGGCTAGTGGAACGCTATTTCTGCGGCTAGAATCGATTCATGACGACAGTGCCACTCGGTGAAGCCAAGGACAAGCTCTCGGCGCTCATCGACAGCGCCGCGACCACGCACGACATCATCACGATCACCAAACACGGCAAACCGGCTGCGGTGCTCATGTCGGCCGACGATCTCGAATCGCTGCACGAGACGATTTACTGGCTCTCGAGATCCGGGATCCGCGACGACGTGGCGACTGCCGACGCCGAGTACGCGGCTGGCCACACGACCTCTCTCGAGGATTTGCGCACCGAATACGGCATGCCGCCCGAATGAGCGAGGACGCCGTCGGCTCGCCCGACCCGTACCGGGTCGAGGTCGCATTCCCGGCCCGTCGCGACCTCCAACGACTCCCCTCCCGGATCGTCCACGCCGTCATCGAGTTCATCTCCGGCCCCCTTGCCGAAAACCCCCACCGGCTCAGCAAACCGCTGCGCGACGAACTCGACGGCCTCCGCAGTGCCCGCCGCGGCGACTACCGCGTCCTGCTCCGCATCGACGAATCCGGCCACACGATCATCATCGTCAGAATCGACCACCGCGCTCACGCCTACCGCGCCTGACTCGACTGCGACACTGCGTATCCAGGCACTCGCCGATGCGGATCATCGCGGTGCCGAACCTCGCTGCTCCAATACCGTTGTGAGCGTAGGTGTTCGTACCATCTCCACCTCGTCGGGCACAGATATTCGCGCACGCAGGCCACTCATGCTCAGCAGTTCCTCGGCTCGGCACAGAAGTCGTCTTCGTCGATCGCTCGGGTCATTTTCCAGTAGTCGATGATCCGCCACGGCAGTACCGCCACCACTCGACCGTCGGAGTTTCGGTACCAGTTGGTCATCGCCGGGTGCGTCCACACCATCTGGGCATGCGCGGCGTCGACGGCCCGGTTGTACTCGTCGGTGACATCGGATCTCACCTCCAGGGCACCGATCTTGTTGCGCAGCATCAGATCGATCGCCGAGCGCACATACCGGACCTGACACTCCAGGATGCTGATGAAGCTCCCGCCGTGGCCGAGCGCGGTGTTGGGTCCGGTGAGGATGAACAGGTTGGGGAAGTCGGGGGCGGTGATCCCGAGGTAAGCGTGGGCGTCGTTCTCACCCCACACCTGTACCGTCGACCGACCGCTGCGGCCGCGAACCTCCATCGGGTACAGGAAGCGGTCACTGTGGAAACCCGTTGCGAAAACGATGATGTCGGCGTCGTGCTCGACGCCCGCCGCGTCGACGAGGCCGGTCGGCGTGATCTCGGTGACGGCGTGCGGCACCAAAGACACGTGGGGTCGGCGCAGCATCGCATACCAGCCATTGTCGAGCAGCATGCGTTTGCCGAACGGCGGGTAATCCGGTGTCGACAGCGCGATCAGATCGTCTCGATCGCCGAGTTGCTCACGCAGGTAGCGCTCATAGAACCGGCGGTGGCCGTGGTTGGCACCGTTGATCGAGGCGGTCGGTTCCTCCCAGTCGGGATCGCGTTGCAGGGTCGAATGCACCTTGTCGTTGAAGATCCACGACAATCTGGCTCGATACCATTCCCGGTAACCCGGTACGTGATTCATCAGCCAGTGCACGTCGTCGCCCACAGGTGAGAAGTAGTCGTCATTGGGGGCGATCCATTGCGGCGACCGTTGGAAAACCGCCAGTGAGGCCACCTCGTCGACGATCGCTGGGCCGATCTGCATCGCGCTCGCGCCGGAGCCGACGATGGCCACTCGTTTGCCGCGCAACGCGCCCGGTTCGTCGAGATGTGCCGGCCAGTGCGCGGAGTGGAAGATCTCGCCACCGAAGGTGTCCATTCCGGGAAGGTCCGGCGTCTTGGGCCGATTGAGCAGTCCCACTGCACTGATCACCAGGTTCGCCTGCAACACCTCGGTGCCGCCGTCGCCCTGTCGGGCCGTCACCGTCCACTGCTGGGCGTCCGCGTCATAGATCGCGGACTCAACCTCCACGCCGAAGCGGACCCGGTCGCGGATCGAATGACGATCTGCGTACGCGGCCAGGTACTGCTGCACCTCGTCCCGCTTCCCGAAATGTGTCGACCAGTCATGATCGAATCCGGAGATGCAGTACAGATAGCTCGGAGTATCCACACCGGCCCCGGGATACCGGTTCTCCCACCATGATCCGCCGACCTCGTCGTTCTTCTCCAGGATGACGTGTCGGATCCCGACGGCGCTCAGCTGCACCGACATGAGCATCCCCGCGACGCCGGCCCCGATGACCACCGCCGACAGACCCGCCGTGGTGGTGTCGGGCGCGGACGGGGTGTCGACGGTCGTGTGCCCGCCGACGATCTCGGCCATCATCGGGCTGAACTCATAGGGCACCGGCTCACCGGCGGTGAAGTCGAGAACTGCGGCGACGAGGTCGGCGCTCGGCGGCACCCGCTCGGGCCGGCCGGCCGCATTCCAGGCGAGTACGGCGTCGGTCACCGCGTCGCAGATCTCCCGCTGCACATCGGCATCGAGTCCCCCGCTGCTGTTGTCGTCCATTCCACGTGACCGTGTCGGCCGGTATCGCTCGGAGAGCCAGCGGTTGTCGCCGGTCATCTCCACCAGGATCGCGATCAACGTCGGTATGTTGCCCGCGCGGACTGCCGAGCGCAGACGGTCGGCGTCGAGGCCTGCGGGGTCCAGGCCGGGTGTGATGCTTGCCGTCATGACTATCAACTAACCATCGTTAGTCTCAATCGGTCAATACCTGGACAAGTCGAGTAAACCACTCTTGACAGGCTCTCCTGCTCATGTAACTGTGATCCACATCATGCTAACTGCGGTTAGCGGAGCACCTGAACAGGAGTCACGATGGAACTCAGCGAAGCGATGCGCTCAACAGGAACCTGCCGCTACTTCAGCGACAAGTACGTCGAAGACGACGTGCTGTACCAGGCGCTCGACCACGCCCGGTTCGGCCCGCAGGGCGGTAACCGTCAGCCGGTGCGCTGGGTCATCGTCCGCGACGATGCCGTCAAGCAGCGTCTCGCCGAGCTGTACCTGCCGTACTGGGAGGCCTACTACGCGGCGGTCATCGAAGGCAGCAAAGCAGTCGGTGCGGTGCCCGCCACCGTCGAGAGCGCCAACTACTTCGCCCACCATCTCGGTGAGGTGCCCGTCCTGGTCGTCGTGTGCGCAGAGGTCGAAGGGCTCCACCCGACCGACAACGAACTCGATCGTCTCAGTGTCGTTGGCGGCGCGTCGATCTACCCGACGGTGCAGAATCTGACGCTTGCCCTGCGGGAGCAGGGCATTGCCAGCGCCCTCACCACCCTGCTCTGCGCCGAAGAGCCCGCGGTCAAAGAGCTGCTGCACATCCCCGACGGGTTCCTCACCGCGGCGCATGTCGCCGTCGGTTATCCACGAGACGGATTCCCGCGCAAACTCACTCGCACTCCGGTCGAGGAGATCGCGTTCCTCGACCGCTTCGACGCCCCGATGTTCACGTGACCGCCGGCACCGAGGACCTCACCCGCGGATTGACCGCGACCCAACGGTCCCCGCTCGGACGGGCGACGATCGGTGATCATCTCCGACGACTCGCCCGTTCACAGCCGAACAAGGCGGCGGTCATCTCCTACGCCGCTGACGGCACACGCACCGCCACCACCTACCGCGATCTCAACGCGTCGGCCAACCGCTTCGCGCACGCGCTGCGCACCGCCGGTGTCGGCAGGGGCGATGGGATCGCGGTGATGGGCCGCAACCGGGTCGAGAACATCATCGCCTACTACGGCGCGCTCAAGATCGGCGCCTACTATTCGGGGCTCAGCCCGCTGTTCGGGGCGCGCGAAATCGCCCAGCAGATCGAACATCTCGAGCCGGCGGTACTGGTGGTCGCCGCCGAGAACGCCGAGCTCGCGGCGCCGATCGCCGAGAAGTGCGGCGCCGCGGTCATCGTCATCGGTGATCCGCCGAACCCTGCGTGGACGTCCTTCGACGCAGCGCTCGCCGCGGCATCCGACGCCGACCCCGACGCCGATGTCGACGAGCACGACATCGCGATGATCGTCTATACCAGCGGCACCGAGTCGGCACCCAAGGGCGTGGTTATCCCCCACCGCAACTACCTGATCTCCACCGCACCCGCCTACACCTGGGGACTTCGGTGCCTGCCCGACGACGTGTGGCTCTACGTCATGCCCTTCCACACCATCGCCGGTATCGGCTCACTGACGTCACTCACCCTGCTGGGCGCCACCCTGGTGCTCCCACCGTCGGTGGACCCCGGCGAGTCGTTGAGAATCATTCGGGACGAACAGATCTCGGTGATCGCGCAGACCCCGACCTTCTACATCGCCCTGGCCAATCACGCCGACTTCGGTGCCGACACCGTCGGCACGGTGCGGCGTTGCCTCACCTACGGCGGCCAGGTCTCGCCGTTCGCCGTCGACGCGTGGGCGCAGGCGTCCCCGGAGTCGGTGTGGGGCACCTACTGGGGGCAGTCCGAGCTGACCCAACTGGGGTCGGTGGGCTGGTTCAAAGAACTGCGTGACGTCCCCGATCACGATCCGACTTGGATCGGCAAGCCCGTCGGACATCTGGAGATCAGGGTGGTCGACGGTAACGGAGACGACGCCGAGGAGGGTGAACTCCTCTGCCGCACACCGTCGGTGATGCTCGGATATTTCAAGGACCCCGAACGCACCGCCGCGGTGTTCGAGGACGGCTGGGTACACACCGGCGACATCGTGCGCATCGACGACGACGGTAACCTGTTCTTCCGGGATCGCCGCAAGGACATGATCAAGACCGGCGGGTTCAACGTGTCGTCGCAGGAGGTCGAGCGGGTGTTGCAACAGCATCCCGGGGTACAACGCGCAGCTGTCGTGGGACTGCCGGACGACTACTGGTCTGAGGCGGTCACCGCGTTCGTCGTTCTCCAGGACGACGCCGGCGTGACCGCCGAGGAACTGCGTGAGCACTGCCGCGCGGACCTCGCAGGGTTCAAGGTACCCAAGGTGATTCACCTCGTGACCGACCTGCCGACTGATCCGCAGGGAAAACTCCTCAAGCGTGAACTCCGACGTCGGTACGGAAAGAGCTGAGCGACGTGGGCGACGTCACCCCGCTCGACCCCGGCCGTCCGGGCGAGACCCCCGCTCGTCCTCGGCTGCGACGCGACGAGATCGTCGCCACCGCCGCCGCCTACTTTGCCGATCACGGTTACAGCAATGCCGGGATGCGTGACATCGCCGAGGCCGTCGGTATCAAAGGTGCGAGCCTGTACAACCACTTTCATTCCAAGGAGGAGATCCTCTACGAGATCGCGCTCCAGATGACCCGTGATCCGCAGGTGCATTTGCAGGTCCTCGACGGAGAGGGCACACCGGTGCAGCGGCTGACCGCGCTCGTCGAGATCCACATCCGGCACCTCGCCGCGCACCGCGTGGAACACCTTGTGTCGCTGCGGGAGTTGTCGGCTCTGTTGCCCGAGCATCGCGCCATCGTCACCGATTATCGAAAGTACTACCAGCGGCGCGTGCGGGACGTCATCGCGGCCGGCGCGCGGGCCGGGCAGTTCGAGGTCCGCGACGCCGCACAGGCGGCGATCGCCGTGCTCGATGTGATGAACGGCATCAGCTGGTGGCTGCGCGACAATCACGACGTCGATCATCTCGTCGCCGACTACACCGATTTCACCATTCGGGGGATTCTCCATGCGCCCCAGGACGACCCATGAGCGGACCGCTGGAGGGCATTCGGGTGCTCGAGATGGCCGGACTCGGCCCGACCCCGCATGCGTGCATGGTGCTCGCCGATCTCGGTGCCGACGTCGTCCAGGTCCGCAGGCCCGGCGGCACCGTGGGACCAGACGGCATCGCCGATGCCGATGCCGGTCTGTGGCGCGGACGACGCGTCATCGACGCCGACCTCAAGGACCCCGACACCATCGACGCACTGCGACAGCTTCTCTCACACGCCGACATCCTCGTCGAGGGATTTCGCCCTGGTGTGATGGAACGGCTGGGCCTCGGTCCTGACGAGGTTCTCGAGTTCGCCCCGCACCTGATCTACGCTCGCATGACCGGCTGGGGTCAGGGCGGCTCGTATCAACACGTCGCCGGCCACGACATCAATTACCTTGCGATGAGCGGCATCCTGGACGCCATGGGGCCCGCAGGCGCACCGCCCATACCACCGTTGTCGCTGGTCGCCGATTTCGGCGGCGGTTCGATGTTCCTCGTGGTCGGCGTGCTGGCGGCCTTGTTCGAACGGGAACGGTCCGGCGGCCAGGTGATCGACGCCGCGATGACCGACGGGGCCGCAGTGCTCGCCCAGCTGCAGTGGTCGTGGAAGTCGGCGGGGCGATGGACGCCGCGCGAGACAGGTAATCTGCTCGACGGTTCGACACCCTTCTACTGCACCTACGCGTGCGCCGACGGCTACGTTGCCGTCGGAGCCCTCGAAGAACCATTCTGGCGCAACCTGATCGAGGTACTCGAGCTCCGCGACCTCCCCGACCGGTGGGACCGGGCGAACTGGCCCGTCCTGCGCGATGCGCTCGCCGCGCGGTTTGCGGGCGCAACCCGTGCCGCCTGGACATCTGCCTTCGACGGCGTCGATGCTTGTGTCACAGCAGTTCTCGATTTCGATGAGGCCGCGCGGCACCCCTATGCTCGAGAGCGCGGCAGCTATGTCGAGGTCGGCGGACGGGTACAGCCGGCTCCGGCACCACGATTCTCCCGATCGGTACCGCGAGCTCCGGTGGAGGCGAGTGCCTCGAGCATCGACTCGGTGCTCGAGGAGTGGGACTGATCGGCGCTCAGATGCGGTCAGGCTGACCCATACCGGCCCGCGATGGGCATAGCCTGGGCCTACCACGTCGTCGATCGCAGGGAGTGCACCACATGTCCGAGCAGTTCGAGATCAGCCGCGTGATCCAGGCCGATCCGGCAGCCATCTTTTCCGTCCTCACCTCGCCCGACGGGCACGTCACCATCGACAGTTCGGGGATGCTGCAGAGCGCCGAGGGCTCGCCGGTGTCGGCGGTGGACGACGAGTTCGTCGTGCACATGGATCGCGAGTCGCTCAACGATCTACCGATGGGCAAGTACGACGTGCGGGTGATCATCACCGGCTTCGAGCAGGACCGGTGGATCGAGTGGACGATCGCCGGCACCGTCCGCCCGCCGCTGGATCACCGTTACGGCTATCGCCTGGAGGCCACCGACGACGGCACGCGGGTGACCACGTATTACGACTGGAGTCGCGTGACCAACGAGGACATCAAGGGCCGGTTCCCGATCATCCCCGAGGCCGGTCTGCGCGCCACGTTGGGGATTCTCGCGCGAACAGTGGAGTCGCACTGAACAATTCGCGGACAAGGGAGGCGCCATGAGCACGCTGACGATCACCCGCGAGATCCTTGGCCCATGGTCGCTGGACACCAGCCGCGAGTTCTGGGAGGGATTCACCCCCTCCGCGTTGCGCGGCACGCAGGAGCCGGGACGGTTGTCGACGGTGTTCCGCGTCGACGCCGACTGGTCGGCCGCACGAGTCACCGTGACTCAGCGCGAGCAGACCGCGGAGATCGAGGTGAGCGGCGACGGCGATCTCGACGCGGCCGCCGAGCAGACCGCACGCTTCCTCGCCCTCGACGTCGACGCCCGCCAGTGGCCCGCCGTCGGCGAGCGCGACCCGGTGATCGGACGCGCACAGCGAGCGCTTCCGGGGTTGCGGCCCTGCGGTTTTCACTCCGCCTACGAGGCCGCCGCCTGGTCGGTGCTCTCGCAACGGGTGCGCATCGTCCAAGCCGCAGGGACCCGTGCCGCCATCACCGACCGCTTCGGTGACGACGGAGCCTTTCCTGCGCCGGCTCGACTCGCCGACCTCGACATCGACCTCCCCGGCCGCAAACTCGAGTACCTCCATGCCGTCGCCGACGCCGCCGAGCAGGGCGCACTCGACACCGCCGCGCTGCGGGCGATGGACCCGCAGGACGCGATCACCGCGGTGCAACGCATCAAGGGCATCGGGCCGTTCGCCGCCGAACTGATCGTGCTGCGCGGTGCCAACGCCCCCGACTGCGCGCCCGCCAACGAACGCCGCCTCACCGCCGAGGTGGCGCGGTTGTACGGGCCCGACGCCGTACTCACCGAGATCGCGAACGCGTGGAAGCCTTTTCGGACGTGGGCGTCGGTGTACCTGCGCGCGCGGTCCGAAGGCGATCGTTCCGGGTGATGTTGTGCCCGGATTGCGGGCACAACATCACCCTGATGCGGTTTAGGTGGTGCCCCCACACGCGGCGACGGCGCCCTCGCCCGACTTCGTGTCGGTGGCAATCACTTTGCTGCCTTCTTTGATGGTGCAGGTGATGCTTCCCGAGTCGTCGACGCCGTTGCTGGCGGCCAGGCTCACGGGTTTGAGCGAGCCGGCGAACGAGACGTCCATCGTCCACGGCACCGACTCATTCTGCGCCTCGGAGACCGTGCCACCCGATGTCATGTACGCGATGAAGGCACTCGACCCGTCGCCGGTGACCTGGTAGGTCACCGTCACCGGCCCGTTGACCTTGTTCTCGACGTCCTTGCCGAAGCCGACGAGCGCGACGACGGCCACCACGACAACGATGATGAGGAGGATGACTCCGCCACCGAGAATCCACGGCCACACCGGCCGCTTCTTCGGCGGCGGAAAGCCCGGACCGCCCTGGCCGGGTTGCGGATACCCGGGCTGCTGGTAACCGGGTTGCGCGTATCCGGGATATCCCTGTTGCGGATAACCCTGCTGCGGATATCCCTGCTCGGGGTATCCGGGCTGCTGATAGCCTGGCGGCTGCGAATATCCAGGCTGCTGGGAGTACCCGGGTTGCTGCACCGGCTGACCCAGCTGCGTCGGCTGGTCGAACTGTGACGGGCCCTGATTCGGGTCGTTCCACGGATTCTGCGGGCCGGACATGACGTTCCCCTTCGCCTTCGATGAGCAGCGACGCCGCCGATCGAGACGGCAGTCGCCACACCGAGTTCACCACCTGAAGCGCGCGGGCTCGGCATATCTGTAGAGAGAGTAAACCAGCGGGCCGTCGAGTCGGTGGTTTAGCCTCGATCCACCGATTTGTATCTGTTCGGGCGGTGAGGGGTAGACGAAATGCCCTGTCTGAG
>NZ_MVPX01000090.1:0-14743 GCF_002043085.1 Gordonia sp. i37
GCGGCCAGGTGCCCGACGGTCGCGCCGCGCAGAGATCGATGTAAACCGAAGCAGGACATCAGATTCACCGGGGCGAGCGCCCATGCCGGAGCGCGGTCGAGGTAGGCCAGGTAGGCGGGGTCGAGGTCGGCGGCCGCCAGGAGATCGGCGAACAGCTCTTGATGGACGGATTCGCCGCGGCCACCACCGAATTCGTCGAATTCCACCGCGACGAACGCCGCCTTGGCGGTGCGCCGCAGTCGTGGGATGGCCCAGGCGTGTGGATCGGCCTCTTTGAGGTGATACAGCGACCGCAGAGCGAACAGGTCGCGGTACTGCTGCCAGGTTCCGTTGTCGCGCAACCGGAACGAGAGGCCGACGCCATGGACGGGCTCGACGCTCAACTCGTCCATCAACGCTTCGGCTGTCGTCGGCGCGGTATCGAGGCCGGCGCGCACCGCGTCGAGGAAGAGTCGTTCGAGTGCGGTGCGCAGGGCGATGATGCCGGGATCCCACTCCCGATCGCCGACGACGTCGGTGAAGCCCGCGTAGTGCAACTCGTAGGCGACGTAGAGGGCGAGCTGGACGTCGTCGCCGAACGGGTCGTCGCCGGGGGTCGGGTCGGTGGCGACGTCGGTGCCGTCACGCAGCGCGGTGATGAGACGCTCCGAGAGGCAGCCGCGGGGTGCGGGCAGCGCGCGGCTGACCGCCGCGGTGGGGGTGCGCAGATACATGCTTCCGGTGTACCCGTTCGGTGAGCTGGGTAAACCGCTAATCGGCGGACTCGGCGTCGCGGGCAGCCCGTGACTCGTCGGTGTGGTTGCCGTCGGTGTGGTCGTCACCGACGAGTTCGGGCGTCACCTCGCGGGTGGCCATGCCGCCGGACCCGTCGTTGTCGGTGGGGCCCGGATGCAGCTTGTCGTCGTCGGTGGTGGGGTTCTCGTCTCGTTCGGCCATGGTTCTCTCCTGTCGTTGGAGGTCGTGTTCCCGCGTGAGGCGTCGCCGAAACCTGTTGCGGAGAGACGCACGCCGTCCGCCCCCGGGGTGGTGGGGCGAACGGCGCTGTGGTGCCGGCGGCGAGGGTTACTCGACGCCGACCACATCCTTGGCGATCTCGGCGATGCGCGCCTCGGCGGCGTTGACGACGCGCTGCCGGTTCTTGTGGGCTTCCTCGAAGTGCAACGTCACGCGGATGTCGGCGGGCTCGTCGAGCTCCTTGATTGCGGCGACGGCGTCGGTGATGTTGAGGTCGGCGTAGTCGGGGATGGGCAGGTCGTCGGGGTCGACTGTGCCTGTCGCCTCGCGGACCGAGGCCACGGTGTCGGCGACGCCGGTGGCGCCGTTGATCCGGGCGTTGTCCTCGATGGCCTCGAGTGCGGCGTCACGGGCGGCGGTCGCTGTGCGCAGGGTCGCCGTTCCCGCCTCGACGAGGCTCTGCCCGGCCTGTTCTGCGGCTTCGGTGGCGTCGTCGACGGTGTTGCCGATGCGGCTGCGAAGACCGGAGAAGGCGTCGGGGACCTGGCGGATCGCGTGTGCGACGCGATCGGCGCTACGCGATGCGGCGATCGCCGGCAGGGTCACCGCACGGGCGGCGAGGCCGCTGACCCATTGGCTGGGACTGCGGCGCAGTGCGGCCGGCCCGCCGAGGGCTTCTTCGGCCAGCACCGTGCTGATCCAGTCGACGGTCTCGGTGTGGGCGTCGATGAGTCGTTCGGCGAGCGCGAGGAGGTCGGCGTCGTCGGCGCCGGTGGCCAGAGCCTTGAGATATGTTGCGCGGCCAAGCAATTGTTGCTCCAGGGCGAGATCACCGAGGAGTGCCTCATCGAGCGGTTGGGCTTGCTCGGCGAGGGTCTTGACCGATGCGGCGACGCGGCCGAGGGCCGGACGAAGGACATCGGCGAAGCCGTCGCGCTCGCGCAGCGCCTTCTCGATGGCTGCAGCACGGTCGCGGCCCTTGCGCGCATTGCCGGCCAGTTCGGCACGCACCGCGTCGGTACGGGCCTGCGCCTGCCGGGTCTCGGCGATCTGGATCTCGGTGTGGGTGAGCGCGAGGATCGCGCGCAGTTGCTGATGGATGGTGGTGGTGGAGACGGTCATGTTCCCTCCAGATGTTGGGGACGAGCTCTCGTGTCCACGGTGTTCCCCGGTTGGTGAGGAAGAAACCCCGTCGTGGCGAACGGTCGGTGAATGTGCCGCGATGACCGGGTGCCACCTGCGGTTTTGCCGAGATGTGAGTTGGGCCACCAGCGTCGCCGGGCGCTCGGTGGGGCGGCGGTGACGTGCAGGTAGCGTTATCGCCATGGCTACCCCCGATCGTGCGAGTCTGGACAAGGACCCGGCCGAGGTCGCGGCGATGTTCGACGGCGTCGCCAAGCGCTACGACATCACCAACACCGTGCTGTCGTTCGCGCAGGATCGGCGGTGGCGTAAGGCGACCCGCAAGGCACTCGCGCTCACTCGCAACGACGTGGTGCTCGACCTGGCCGCCGGCACCGCCGTCTCCACCGTCGAGTTGGCGACGTCGGGGGCCACGTGCGTTGCCGCCGACTTCTCCCTCGGAATGCTCAAGGCCGGCGCCGAGCGGAACGTACCGAAGGTCGCGGCAGACGCCATGGCTCTGCCCTTCGCTGACGGATCATTCGACGCGGCGACCATCTCGTTCGGTCTGCGCAACGTCCACGATGTGCCGACCGCCCTGGCCGAGCTGCATCGGGTGCTCAAACCCGGTGGCCGCCTGGTCATTTGCGAATTCTCCACACCGACATTGCGGCCATTCCGCACCGTCTACATGGAGTACCTGATGAAAGCGCTGCCCGCGGTGGCGACCAAGGTGTCGAGCAACCCTGCCGCGTACGTGTATCTCGCCGAATCGATTCGAGCCTGGCCCGACCAATTCGGCCTCGGCGACCTCATTCGCGACGCCGGGTTCACCGACGTCCGCTGGCAGAACCTCACCGGCGGCATCGCGGCAATACACTCCGGTATTCGCGTCTGACTCGTCACCTGGGCGGGCACGGATGGCGATTGCCCGGTGGTCGAGGTGACTGCCGGCTCGGATCGATTACTCCGGTGGTCGAGGTGACCACCAGACCGGTGGTCGAGGTGCCTGCCAGATCGGTGGTCGAGGTGCCGAGGAGCGATGAGCGGCGACATCGCATCGGTTTCGACGTGGTCCGCCAGATCGGTGGTCGAGGTGCCGAGGAGCGATAGCGACGAGCCTCGAGACCGCCCGCTTTGGTGCTGGGTCAGGGTGGCATCTTGTCGATTGTCGCTTTGGTGAAGGCGATGGCTTTGGCGCACGTTTCCGATGGCGGAGCGCCCAACATCGAAACCGAAGTCGTCACAATTGCGGCGCCCGACTGAACGCTAGATATACAACTTGCTTGCCCGTTTCGGGTTCCAACTGCAGTCGTCCGGCCATTGATGGTGAGGTCGTCCATCCAGCTTATAATGGAAGAATTCTTCTTCTTGAACTCGAACAAGTCAGGGCCATTACTGACGTTCTGTCCGACGATGAATGTTGGTGATCCTTGGAGTCTCCACTGACAACCGCGAACGGTCTGGTAATTTGCGACAGCGGCATCTTCAACCGACTGAGGATCAATTCCGAGTGCTGAGATCTGAGCAACGCTCAGGGCAGTGCACGGTTCGTAGTTTGACCCGTCGTTGCGGTCACTCCATCTGTCTTTGAAGGTCGTGAGGAACGGAAGATGACGGCCCTGCGCATCAGTTTGCCGAATCATGCTGCTTGTGATTGAAGTGCTTTCCTTTCCGAGTTCGCTGGGACCCGATTCGGAGGTCTGTGGTTCGGAACATGCGGCACACGCGGCGGCAAAGGCGCAGGCGCCAAAGTAAAAGGACCATTTCTTGTGTTTATTACGCATTGAAAGGAAAGGAGTTTTCGTTGTCAGTTTCTTGGAGTTCGGTGCTGGCTTGATCGCACTTTAGTGCAAGATTGTCGAGGGCTGCTCGATTTCTTTCGATATCGGCCGCAAGGTCCGCTGCGAACTTCTTTACCCGATCGTAAAAATCAATACCCTCTTTTGGGCGGAGTCCGTAGTGATTCTGTGGTGCGACATTATCTAAAATGGACTGTGCCCCCGCCAACTCCGCCGCCAAATTCCGCGCCACCCCGGCCCGTCGCTTCCACTCGGCGTCGATGACCTGCACGACTCCGCCGTCGCCGAGTTCGGGATTGCCGCGCGGAACGGAAGTGTCGGGTGGGGAGGTGGACTCACCGCCGAGTGGCACACGTGTGCCCGGTTGTACGAAATACTCCGTCATCCCTCCCCCTTCTGGCCCCGGCCAGATCTACGGCGTGAAAGGCATTGTAGCCAGGATCGTCGGGTTTGGGAGGATTGGCGTCAAGGTTGTGGATGAAGGGTCAGCCGGCGTGGCGGACGGGACATCCAGGGGCGAAGGTGCCCAGCTCATCGACCTCATAGCCGCGCGGATAGCAGCGGATCTGCGGCATGTCCCGGCCGTATTGGGGGACGGTACGTGGGCCGGCGAAGAACCGGATGGCCAGACCGCGGGCCTTCAGGCCGTTGCGGGCGACGACACGCTCGACGGCGGTGGGCTTGGGGTAGCCGAAGGCGTCGAGCAAGCGGTCGTCCATGAGGGCGAACGACAGGCGCCGGACGAGCCACGCCGGGAGAAGGCGGAACGGCATGAAGGTGGTGAGCAGATCCAGGGTGGCGTCGGCGACCTTGCGTGATCCGGGGGAGTAGGCGAAATGTTCGCGCTCGTAGTCTTCGAGGAAGTGCTCGAAGTCCTCGTACGTGCCGGGAATGTCTTTGAGCGCCATGTGTTTGCCGAGTTTGCGGTAGTACTCGGTGAGACCGTCGATCTCGTTGCGGCCCAGCGGGCGCCACTCGTAGTCGGCCACCCAGCGGACCGGACACACCACGAACGTGGCCAGTACGTAGAGCATGTCGTCGTTGGAGATGTCGTACATCGCGTGCATCTGGTTGATCCGCCGGACCGAATTGCGGGCGCGTGGATCGACGAAGCCGTGTTCGACGGGAGCGTCGAGGAGCAGCACGGTGTCGTCGTAACGCTTCTGGGTGCGTTCGGTGAATTCTCCGGTCTCATACAGCAACTCGCCGATCGACGGTACGGCGTACGTGCGGAAGAGGGCGAAGCTCAGCGCCATCGTGATGCCCCACGGGTATTCCAGGGTGCCGAGGCTGCGTGCGTACCGTTCGGGATCGGCCGCAGGGTCGACACGGGCAAGGTCGTCACGCAGCCGGTAGCGCTCCGCGCGGCGGGTACTGATGCGATGTGAGACCGACGAGGCGACGGACGAAACGGACGGCATGACGCTCCTGAGGTGGCCGTTATATCAGATATTTGAAACATACCATCGGTTTTGTCCCAATCAAATCTGGACGAGCGGCACGCAGAGCGCCGTCGGCAACAAGCAGGGCGCTGGCGCGAAGCGTCAGCTGAACGGCGGCCGTTCGTCGATGCGGGTCGACAGATGGCCGACGCCGCGCCAGGCGCGGGCGACGAGGTCGGCGTCGTCGGGGGTGATGAGATTGCCCATCACCCGGACCACCAGAGACATCAGCCGGGCCGACCGGATTCCGGGGCGGCCGAGGGCGGGGACGGTCTGCGGCATCGTCAACAGGCCGGCGAGCCGACGGGCAGCGGAGAAGGCCAGCCCGTAATGGTCGACGAGCAGGGCGCGCCAGGCGTGCGTGTGGTCGTCGCCGGACAGGAGGTCAACCGCCAGCCGGGCGGTCTCCAGTGCGTAGTCGATGCCCTCCCCGTTGAGGGGATTCACGCACGCCGCGGCGTCGCCGATGAGCATCCAGTTACGGCCGGCGACATTGCTGACCGCACCGCCCATCGGCAGCAGCGCCGAGGCGATGCGCACAGGCTCGCCGGTGATCTGCCACTCGTCGGCGACCATGTGCGAGTAGTGCTCGAGGATCGGCCGAAGTGCCATGTGTGCCGGTCGTTTTGATGTGGCCAGAGCACCGACGCCGACGTTGAGCAACCCCTCGCCGAGTGGGAACACCCAACCGTATCCGGGCAGCAGTTCACCGTCGGGTCCGCGGAGTTCGAGGTGCGATCCCATCACGGTGGCGTCGGCGCGCGGGGACGGGACATAGGCGCGCGCGGCCACGCCGTACGCGGTGTCGCGGTGCCACTGTCGGCCGAGGATCTTGCCGAGGCCCGAGCGCACCCCGTCGGCGACGATGACCTGCCCGACGCGGATCGTCCGCCGACCATCGGCGGTGTCGGCGACCACTGCGCTGATGCGGTCCCCGGCGCGCTCGACGTCGACGGCTTTGGCGCCCGACACCATTCGTGCTCCACGCTCGAGGGCGAATTCGCGGATCGCGTCGTCGAGTTCGAGGCGCGCGACGGCGCTGCCGTAGCCGGGGAACCGGCCCGACGGCCACGGAACGAACACGCTGCGGCCCCAGCCGTTGAGCTGCAGACCGTCCAGACGCGGCCGTGTGTCGAGGAGATGTCCCAGACCGAGGCGATCGAGTTCGGCGACGGCGCGCGGGGTGAGCCCGTCGCCACAGGTCTTGTCACGCGGGAACACCGCCGCATCGACGAGAACCACCTGGTGACCGGCCGATGCGGCGTAGGCGGCGGCCGCCGACCCGGCCGGCCCGGCGCCGACGACCAGGACGTCGGCGGCGTCGGGGACCTCGACGGGGGGCACTTGGCTGCTCACCCGACCAGTATGTCGGCGCACCGTCGGGCGATGCTGCTCGGGCAGCGTCGGTGCCAGACGCTAGGCTGCACAGAGGTAGTGCCCTGGGGTATGGCGCCCGATGCGTCACGCCGATGGCCTTGGCCTTCTCGAAACGGACCTTCTCGAAACGGAGCGGCGCAAACACGTGAAGTCGACATTCACCGGAGTAGACCTCGGGACCGATGAGTTCGCGGAGACCGTGCGGTCCTCGCTGGCCCGTGTCGAGGACCTGCTGCTCACGGAGCTGGCTTCGGGCGACGACGTCATGACCGAGGCCGCGACACATCTCGCGCGTGCCGGGGGCAAGCGATTCCGGCCGATGTTCGCGATCCTCGCATCGCAGTTCGGGCGTAACCCCGACGCCGACGAGGTGATCACGTCGGCGACCGTCGTCGAGATGATCCACCTCGCGACGCTCTATCACGACGACGTCATGGACGAGGCGCCGATGCGCCGCGGCGCGCAGAGCGCCAACGCCCGGTGGACCAACAGCATCGCGATCCTCTCCGGCGACTTCCTGTTCGCCCGGGCCTCCCGGCTGGTCTCGACGCTGGGCCCCGACGCCGTGCGCATCATCGCCGAGACCTTCGCCGAACTCGTCACCGGCCAGATGCGTGAGACCGTCGGTGCCACGCAGGGCGCCGACCCGATCGACCACTACCTGAAGGTGGTGTGGGAGAAGACCGGGTCGTTGATCGCGGCCGCGGGCCGATTCGGCGCGATGGCTTCCGGCGCGACCGCCGACGACACCGAGCGGCTCTCCAGGATCGGCGACATCGTCGGCACCGCCTTCCAGGTATCCGACGACATCATCGACATCAGTTCTGTCACAGGCGATTCCGGCAAGACGCCGGGTACCGACCTGCGTGAGGGTGTGCACACCTTGCCGGTGCTGTACGCGCTGCGCGAGGACGACGCGTCGTCGGATCGACTCCGCACACTGCTGCTCGCCGACGACGGATCGGCGCGGCCGCTGACCGACGGCGCCGAGGTCGCGGAGGCGCTCGATCTGCTCAACGCCTCGGGCGGCATGGTGCAGGCCAAGGACAAGCTGGCCGAATTCGCCGAGCAGGCTCGTGCCGAACTCGCCCAGTTGCCGACCGGGCCTGCGCACGGGGCATTGAGCTCGCTGGTCAGCTACACCATCGACCGAACCGGATAGCCGAGCGGTCGGATGGCTCACACCCCGCCCGGAAACCGAAACGGGGTCTGGATCGTTTGAGAAACTACAGGGCGTCCCCCGCCCGGCAGCCTGCCGGAGCGCACACCGACGTCGTGACTCGAACGAGGACCTGATGCATTTCAACGGATTGAAGACCGCCCTCCTGCTCGGCGTGATGTCGGCGATCATCGTCGGCATCGGCGCGATGTTCCGCAGCCCCGTCATCCTGTGGGGGTCGGTCATCCTCGCCGTGGCGGTCAACGCCTACGTCTACTTCAACAGCGCCAAGATGTCGCTCAAGGCAATGCACGCGCAGCCGGTGACCGAGGTCGAGGCGCCGGTGCTCTACCGCATCGTCCGCGAGCTGGCCACCTCGGCGCATCAGCCGATGCCCGCGCTCTACATCAGCCCGACGGAGTCGCCGAATGCGTTTGCCACCGGCCGCAATCCGAAGAACGCGGCGGTGTGCTGCACCGCCGGGATACTGCGGCTGCTCGACGAGCGGGAGTTGCGTGCGGTCCTCGGCCACGAACTGTCGCACGTGTACAACCGCGACATCCTGATCAGTTCGATCGCCGGCGCCATGGCCGCGATCATCAGCGGCCTGGCGAACTTCGCGCTGTTCTTCGGCGGCAACCGCAACAACGCCAACCCGCTGTTGATGCTCCTCGTTGCGTTCGTGGCGCCGATCGCGTCGACCCTGATCAAGCTGGCCGTGTCACGCTCGCGCGAATATCAGGCCGACGCCTCGGGTGCCGAATTGACCAGGGACCCGCTGGCGTTGGCGTCGGCGCTGGCCAAGATCTCCGGCGGCATCCAGGCCGCGCCGCTGCCGCCGCAGCCCGACATCGCCGCGCAGAGTCACGCGATGATCGAGAATCCGTTCCGTGCCACCGACCGGATGGCCAAGCTCTTCTCGACACACCCGCCGACCGAGGAGCGCATCGCCCGACTGCAGGAGATGGCGCGGCGCGGGATCAGCTGAGCCGCCGCCGTCACCCCAGCCGCTACCGGTAGTTGACGAACTGCAGCGCGATCCCGAAGTCCTCGCCCTTGAGCAGCGAGATGACGGCCTGCAGGTCGTCGCGCTTCTTGCTGGAGACGCGCAACTCGTCGCCCTGGATCTGAGCCTTGACGCCCTTGGGCCCCTCGTCGCGGATCTTCTTGGAGATCTTCTTCGCGTGCTCGGAATCGATGCCCTGCACGAGCGTTCCGGTGATCTTGAACTGCTTGCCCGACGCGGCGGGCTCCCCGGCGTCGAATGCCTTGAGGGAGATGTCGCGACGGATCAGCTTCTCCTTGAACACCTCGAGGCCGGCGACGGCACGCTCCTCGGCGTCGGAGGTGATGACGATCGCCTCCTCGCCGGACCACGCGATACCGGTGTTGGTGCCGCGGAAGTCGTAGCGCTGGGACAGTTCCTTGGCGGCCTGGTTGAGGGCGTTGTCGACCTCCTGGCGGTCGACCTTGCTCACGACGTCGAACGATGAATCAGCCATGGGATACAGCCTAGTGGGCGCGCTCACGGGTGAGACGGGCGCTCTCGACGTGTGGGGGAGCGCCATCGGCGAGGAGACGGGCGCGCTCGGCGGTGCGACGAGCGCCGTCGGCGAGGAGGGGACCGCGTTCGGCGGGGCGGCTCTGACCAGCGGGTTTGCGTGAACGGGCGGTAGTCGTTGTATTCTTCACGGCGTTGTTCACGCGGTCGGAAACGGCCGAGAGAATGGCACGGCAGGTTGCCCGAGCGGCCAAAGGGAGCGGACTGTAAATCCGTCGCGCAAGCTACATAGGTTCGAATCCTATACCTGCCACAAACGAGGAAAATCGTCGTTCGCGACGCGCCGTCAAACCGCTGTAACAGGCGATTTGGTGCGCCGCCGAGTCGGTGTGTAATCTCGTTAAGGCTCTCGAGCAGCCCGGACACGCGACCGGGCAGCACGGGTGAACGCCCCCTTAGCTCAGTCGGCAGAGCGTTTCCATGGTAAGGAAAAGGTCGACGGTTCGATTCCGTCAGGGGGCTCGGGAGGACTTGATCGCCCCCGCGGGTGCTCAGGCCGCCAAGGCGGTGTAGCTCAGCTGGTTAGAGCGCACGACTCATAATCGTGAGGTCGAGGGATCGAGCCCCTCCACCGCTACACAACACGCAGCGCCCGCGGCGGCCCGGGACACGGGGGCGCGAGCGCCGAGAACACGCAAACCCCCGTGAAAGAAGGATTACAGTGGCTTCCTCAACTGATGTGCGGCCCAAGATCACCTTGGCCTGCGAGGTCTGCAAGCACCGCAACTACATCACCAAGAAGAACCGTCGCAACGATCCCGATCGCCTCGAGATCAAGAAGTTCTGCCCGAACTGCGGCAAGCATCAGGCGCACAAAGAGTCTCGCTGACGCAGTCGTCGGCGATCGGCGACATACAGACATACCTGCGGACCGCCTCGACGAGGCGGTCCGCAGTGGTATGTGCGCGGCACGGATGAGACCTTCCTCGCGCGTCGCGGCAGCAGCCGTCGGAAGTCATGGATCGACGCCACCGGGACGTGGCACAGGTAAGGAGCGAACCGCATGTCGTCACAGATCAGCGACGCCGAGATCAAGCAGCGGACCTCGGAGCTGAAGGCCGCCGGCGAGAAGCTCACCCCCGAGGAGATCGCCGAGCACACCAAGTCGCTCGTCGGCTTCAACTACACCGTCGACGATTACTACGAGATCGGCCGCGAAGAGGTCCGCAAACACGCCCTGGCCGTGCAGGACCCGCACCCGACGCACTGGGACGAGTCCGCAGCGCGCCGACTCGGCCATGACACCCTGATCGCCGCCCCGACCTACGTGTCGGTGCTCGGCATCGTCGCCCAGCGCAAACTGTTCGAGGACGTCATCACCGGATACGACCTGTGGCAGATCATGCAGACCGACCAGCGGCTGATCTACCACCAGCCGATGAAGGTAGGCGATCAGCTGGTGTGCGACGTGTCGCTCGACTCGTTCCGGCACGTCACCAGCCCGGAGACGATCGATCTGATGGTCACCAAGAACGTCATCTGGAATCAGCGCAACGAGCCGGTGATGACCACCTACACCTCGCTGGCCGCGCGGCCGGGCATGGAGATCGATCCCGAACTCGCCGAGTCGCTCGACCACGTGATGATGAAGGTCGACCGCACCGGCACCGTCGGACGCACCGTCGAACCCGAGCCCGGACGCTACGACCGCCCCGACCCCACCGAGCGTCCGGGAGCCTACGGCGCGGTGGACTTCGATTCGCTGACCGTGGGCCAGGAACTACCCGCCAAGCGTTTTCTGCTGACCCGCGGCAACCTCACCAACTACGCCGGTGTGGCCGGGGATCCCAACCCGATCCACTTCTCCGACCACCTCGTCAAGGCCTCGGGCATGGACGACGTCGTGGCGCACGGCATGCAGACGATGGGCCTCGGCGCGACCTTCATCTCCGAGCACATCGGCGACCCGGCGGCGTTCTGCGAGTACAACGTTCGCTTCACCAGCCCGGTCTACGTGCCCGCCGACGACAGCGCCGCCGTCGACTTCACCGGCAAGATCAAATCCCTCGACCCCGACACGCGCCGCGGCACGATCGCGATCGTCGCCAAACAGGGTGACCGCAAGATCTTCGGGCGCGCACAGGCCGTCATCCAGTTCAACTGAGGGTCGTCTCCCGGGCCCGACCCCGGATCACCCTGCACTGGATCCCTTTGGGCCCGGCGCTTGTGCGCCGGAGGCATGTACGCGAATGAGCGGCACCGCCGCGGTCTCGACGACGTCGTCGATCGCCTCGGCCGACAGTGAGCCCTCCATCAGGAAGCGGTAGCGCACGAGGTCGAACGCCAGCGTGGCGGCCGTCGCGGGCACCGGCCCCGCACCGATCTCCCCACGGTCGCGTGCCCGTCGGATGATCACCCCCGACAGATCCTCGGCCTTGGTGCGCAGCACCGTCATCGCAGCGGGATTGGGCTCCGACGCGGCGCCGGCCATGATGCCGAGCGCGACCTCACGGCCCTGTGCGGCCAGCCGATCGAGCAACTCGTGGATCGTTCCCCGCAGATCGCCGGCCAGGGTGCCGGTGTCGGGGGGCGTGATGTCGGCCAGGCGCGTGTTGGCCAGGGCGGTGATCACCATCTCCAGTTTGGTCGACCACCGTCGATACAGCACCGCCTTGCTCGTCCCCGCGCGACGCGCGACCCCTTCGACGGTGAGGTCGGCGAATCCGACGTCGCGCAGTTCGGTGAGCACCGCGTCGAAGATCGCCGCATCGAGTTCGGCCCCGCGGCGTCGGGTCGCTGCCATCTCCTGCCACCTTCCGACAGTCGGCCGATCAAGCCGGCCGGATAGGAAACGTTGCGTTTCTTGTTGGTTCAGACTAGACATCGCAGGCAATAAGAAACGCCACGTATCTTAAGGGGAATGTGATGATGAAGTCCGACGAAGGCAAGGCCCTCGCGTTGGTGCTGGGGCTGACCGCGGTGGTGTCGATCCTGTTGTTGGCATTCGCGCTCCCCGGGGTGCACTCCAAGCCCAACGACATCCCACTGGCGGTGGTCGCGCCGGCCGCGGCCACCGAGCAGATCTCCCGTGCGCTCGAGGAGCGACAGCCCGGCGGCTTCGAGGTCACCGCCGTCGGCGACGAGGCGCAGGCGCGACGCCAGATCCTCGATCGCCGGGTTGAGGGAGCAGTTGTCGTGCAACGGGATTCGACGCGAGTCCTGGTGACGACCGCGGGCAGTCCGGCAGTGGCCACGCTCATCGAGACCATCGGGCAACAGATGGGCACGCAGATGCACTCGCCGGTCACCCTCGTCGACGTCCGCGGGTTCGGCACCGGCGACCCGAAGGGCGTCGGGCTGGCCGCCGGAGCATTGCCGCTCGCCCTGGGCGGCTGGATCGGTGGTGTGGCACTGATGATGATGATGATGATCCGGCGGCCACGCAACCTCGTGCTGGCGACACTGGGCTTCGCCGTGCTGGCCGGGCTCGCGATCAACCTCCTGCTGCGGTACGTGCTGGGTACTTTCGACACCGCCTTCTGGTATCTGGTGCTGAGTGGAATCCTGGGCATCGCCGCCACCGCGTTCGGGGTGATCGGACTGCGTCGACTGCTCGGCGGAGCAGGTCTCGGGATCGGCGCGATTCTGCTTGTCGTGCTGGGCAATCCGCTGTCCGGGCTGAGTAGCTCGCCGGACCTGTTGCCCTCTCCGTGGGGTGCGATCGGTCAGCTCCTGCCGCCCGGGGCCACCGGAACACTGCTGCGCAACGTCGGATTCTTCAATGGCCACAACATCATTCATCCGATCGTGGTGCTCACGGTGTGGCTGGTGGCTGGGCTGGGTCTCTACGCGATCGCACTGTGGCGTCAGACCGACGTCAGTGAGGACGACGAACTCATCGACGAGGTCATCGGCATCGACGGCGCTGCACACGCCGGCGCTGCACACGACGAACCGGCGTCGGGGGAGGACTCGGCCCCGCACGGGCGGCACGAAATCGGTCACGTCGTCGAGATGTCGGCGCACTCGTCGTCGGCTGGGCACTCGTTTTCGGGGCACTCACGCTGACGCGGGGTCGGCGCAACGCGGGAGCGCACAGTGAAAGCGGCGCAGGCGATCACCGCGCACCCGCCGACGACGAGCGGCACGGTGAGATGCTCGCCGAGAATGACGACGGCCCAGCAGACACTGAGGACCGGCTGCACCAGCTGGATCTGACTGACCGTGGTCATCGGCCCGATCGCGAGACCGCGATACCAGGCGAAGAATCCGAGGAACATGCTGACGCCGGCCAGGTAGGCGAACGCCGACCACTGGCCGGCGCCGGCGTGCGGTGGGTGGGTGACCACGCTGACCGCCGACACCGTCACCATCACCGGCGCCGCGAGAACCAGTGCCCAGCAGATGGTCTGCCACGAACCGAGTTCCCGCGACATCAGCCCGCCCTGCGCATATCCGATCGCTCCGAGCACCACCGCCGCGGCGAGCAGGGCGTCGGCGACCCCCGGTCCGCTGCCGACGGACCCGCCGTGGGCGAGCAGGCTGAACACGACGGTGGCTCCCACCCCGAGGGCCGCGCCGAGCCAGAAACGCGACGACGGTCGCTCGCCGGTCAGCAGCACCGCGACCACCGCTGTCGCCGCGGGCAGTAGGCCGATCACCACCGCGGCATGCCCGGCGGTGGTGCGCTGCATGGCCAGTGAGGTCAGTATCGGGAAGCCGGCCACCACGCCCGCCGACACCGGGACGAGCCGAAACCACTGCCGGCGGGTCGGCAGCGGAGCGTCGAACGCGATCAGTGCCACCGCGGCGAGAGCGGCCGCGACGACGGCCCGCCCGCAGCCCACGAACAGTGGGTCGAGTCCCGCACCGCCGGTGCCCCCGACTGCGATTCTGGTGAACGGGACGGTGAACGAGAAGGCGATCACGCCGACGAGCCCCCAGGCCAGCCCGTGGGCGGTCGTCGGGCCCTGCGCCGATAGCGGACGCGAGAGAGATGCGATAGCGCTACTATTAGTTCTCATGTCCGACGATAGCAGTGAGCAGATCGCGCGTCACCTCCGTTCGCTGACCGCAACCGCGAGCCCGGGATCGAAGCTGCCGTCCACCCGCGACCTCGCGGCGCGGTTCGGCGCCGGACCGGTGACCGTGCAGCGGGCGCTCGCAATGGTGGTGGCCGACGGCCTCGTCGAAACACGGCCCGGCCGTGGCACTTTCGTCCGCGCACGTCCGACGCAACGTCGTGGCGCGGAGGTGGCGTGGCAGACGGCAGCGCTCGGACCCCGACGCGACGGTGCGTCCCCGGTGGGTTCGACCCTGCGGCAGGTGCCGCACGACACGATCGCCATGCATTCGGGCTACCCCGACGAGTCCCTGCTACCCATCC
>NZ_MVPX01000091.1:0-8011 GCF_002043085.1 Gordonia sp. i37
CCGCCCGCCGATCGCGGGGATTCCGGAGTTGCGGCGCTGGTTCGCCGGCGAGCTCTCCCATACCGACTCTTCTGGGTCTGCGCCCGCCGAGTCCTGGCACTCCGCCGATGTGATGGTCGCCTCGGGTGGGCAGGCGGCGCTGGCCGCGGCGTTCCGCGCGCTCGCCGCCCCCGGCGAAGCGATCGTCATGGAGTCGCCGACCTACTGGGGTGCGATCGGCGCCGCCCGGCAGGCCGGTCTGGTGATCGTGCCGGTGCCCCGATCCGACGGCGCACCCCGGGCCGACGACCTCGACGCGGCGCTGACGTCGTCGGGCGCACGCGTCTTCTACGCCCAGCCCAACCATGCCAACCCCACCGGCGACCGCTGGGATGCCGGGCAGCGGTCGGCGATCCTCGATGTGATCACCGCACACCGCGCGTTCCTCGTCGAGGACGACTGGGCGCACGACCTCGGGATCGACGAGCCGGTGCGGCCGCTCGCCGTCGCCGACCGCGACGGGCACGTCGTCTACGTCAGGTCGCTGACCAAGAGCATGTCGCCGTCGATGCGGGTGGCCGGGATTCTCGCGCGCGGACCGGCACGGGTGCGCATCGAGCAGGCGCTGGCGCATTCGGATCTCTTCGTCTCGCCGATCCTGCAGTGGGCCGCCCTCGACGTGGTGAGCAGACCGGCGTGGCGCACCCACCGAAAGACACTTGCCCGCGCGTTGGGGGACCGGCGCGACGCCCTGCTGGCCGCGCTGCGTGGCGCCGGCTTCGATCCGCGCCGGCCGGCCGGTGGACTGCATCTCTGGGTAGACCTGGGCGTCGGCAGGGCCGGCGACGCGCTGCCCGACGCCGACACCGTCGTCGCGCGGGCGCTGACCAAGGGTCTCGCGATCTCGCCGGGTGCCGAGTGGTTTCCCGCGGAGCCGACCGGCCTGTTCGTCCGGCTCACCTATTCTGCGGTCACCCCGGATCGATACGATGACGCCGTCCGGATTCTCTCGGAGAGCCTCTGACGCCGACCGGGTGTTCCCGGGGCGTTTTGGGTTCGGCAGGGCCCATGTTCTACACTGAAGTGTCTCGGTTGACTTAGACTTGCGCGCTACCCATGGGGTGGCGCGTTGGTTTTGTCGGACGGTTGATTCTGTCGAACGGCGGAATGTCGGTAGCCGAAGGCCACGCGGCCGGACGGTGTCGACACACCAGTCCGTAGGGTGGATCGAGATGGTGGCCCGAGTGGCCCGGCGGGATTTCTTGCCGGGACGTGACGGCCGCAAAGGGGCGTAGCTCAACTGGCAGAGCAGCGGTCTCCAAAACCGCAGGTTGCAGGTTCAAGTCCTGTCGCCCCTGCCCTGGTGAGGGCACACGTTGACGAGAGGACCTCGAAGTTGAGCAAGCGAGATCGAGCAGCCCGCGCCAAAGATGCCGCGGGGGACACCGCCGCGTCGGCGGCCGATGAGCTCGAGGTCTCCGATGCCACCGACGATTCCGACGGCGAGAGCACGACGTCACTGACGAAGTCGGCCGACACCGAGCTCCGTCCGTCCGGTAAGCGTTCGGGTCGGGGTCGCCGTTCGGCGTCTGCCGCCGGCACCTCCGACGACGACTCGGATTCCGCAGGCGGAACCGCGGTCGCCGTCAAGGAACGCAAGAAGAAGGCGTCGCCTGCGGAGAGCCACAATCCGTTCGTACGGATCTGGCTGTTCCTGCAGCAGGTCGTCGCCGAGCTGAGGAAGGTCATCTGGCCGAGCCGCCGCGACCTGGTCGTCTACACGGCCGTCGTGCTGGTGTTCGTGGTCATCATGACCGCCTTCATCTTCGGCATCGACCTCGGCTTCGCCAAGGGCGTCCTCTGGCTGTTCGGTTAGCGGTTCACCTCGAGTGAGCGCACCGACCATCTCGGGGCGCCCGACGGACCGGTCGTCGGCGCACGACGGACGGCACGGTCGAGTGACGACCGGGCGAACGACGTGAGACCTGACCGAAACTGTGAGAAAGAGGAGCGTGGGCTGCAGTGAGCACCCCGGAGAACACCGAAGCGGCTGACGTCGAAGGCGTCGTGACCGACGAGGCCGTCACCGACGAGACCCTCGTGGACGAGACCGACGACCCCGGTGTCGAGGCGCAGGCCGAGGCTGCCGAGGACGAGGCCGCTGCCGTCGAGGGCGGCGAGGCCGCGGTCGAGGCCGACGAGGCAGCCACCGATGAGGCAGCCACCGATGAGGTGGCGACCGACGAGGTGGCCGGCGAGGCCGACGCTCCTGCCGGGCCCGAGGAGACCGACCCCGTCGAGGAGCTGCGCAAGCAACTGCGTCGCGCGCCCGGCGAGTGGTACGTCATCCACAGCTACGCCGGGTACGAGAACAAGGTGAAGGCCAACCTCGAGACCCGCGTGCAGAACCTCGACGTCGGCGACTACATCTTCCAGGTCGAGGTGCCGACCGAAGAGGTCACCGAGATCAAGAACGGCCAGCCCAAGAAGGTCAACCGCAAGGTGCTGCCCGGCTACATCCTGGTGCGCATGGATCTCAACGACGAGTCGTGGGGCGCGGTGCGCAACACCCCGGGTGTCACCGGCTTCGTCGGAATGACCTCCAAGCCGTCGCCGTTGAGCCTCAACGAGGTGCTGCAGTTCTTGATGCCGCGCACCGAGGCCAAGAAGTCCGCCGCCAAGGCCGCCTCTGCCGGCGAGAGCGTCGAGGCCGCCGCAGCCGCGGTCACCTCGACCATCGAGGTCGATTTCGAGGTCGGCGAGTCGGTCACCGTCATGGACGGACCGTTCGCGACGCTGCCCGCCTCGATCTCCGAGGTCAATGCCGAGCAGCGCAAGGTCAAGGTGCTCGTGTCGATCTTCGGTCGCGAGACGCCCGTCGAGCTCGGCTTCAATCAGGTCGAAAAGATCTGATTCGCCCGTCAGCCGGTGACCGGCTGACAACAAGACTTCCACGCCTCCAGCGGACGTGGATCAGCAAGAAGAACAACCAAGGAACTAGAGATGCCTCCCAAGAAGAAGAAGCTTGCCGGGATCATCAAGCTCCAGATCCAGGCAGGCGCGGCCAACCCGGCCCCGCCCGTGGGTCCGGCGCTTGGTCAGCACGGCGTGAACATCATGGAATTCTGCAAGGCGTACAACGCCGCGACCGAGTCGCAGCGTGGCAACGTCATTCCGGTGGAGATCTTCGTGTACGAAGATCGGTCGTTCGACTTCAAGTTGAAGACCCCGCCGGCGGCGAAGCTGCTGCTCAAGGCTGCCGGTCTGCAGAAGGGCTCCGGCGAGCCGCACACCAAGAAGGTCGGCAAGGTCTCGATGGATCAGGTCCGCGAGATCGCCAAGACCAAGCAGGAAGACCTCAACGCCAACGACATCGATCAGGCCGCGAAGATCATCGCCGGTACTGCTCGGTCGATGGGCATCACCGTCGAGTGAGCTCGCGATCTCGCGAGAGTCACCGTCGAGTGAGCTCGCGATCTCGCGATGTCACCGAAGGCTGAGAGTCTTCAGATGTAGTGGGAGGGCCGGCTCGGCCCGCACCACCAACCCGAATCGTTTCACGGAGAAAGAACAGAGCAATGAGCAAGAAGAGCAAGGCCTACGCGGCCGCGGCCGAGAAGGTCGACAAGAGCAAGCTCTATAGCCCGCTGGAGGCTGCCGAGCTGGCCAAGGACACGTCGTCGAAGAACACCGACGCGACCGTCGAGGTTGCGATCCGGCTGGGCGTCGACCCCCGCAAGGCGGACCAGATGGTTCGAGGCACCGTCAATCTGCCCCACGGGACCGGTAAGACCGCCCGCGTGATCGTGTTCGCCACCGGCGACAAGGCCGCCGAGGCCGTGGCCGCCGGTGCCGACGAGGTCGGCGCCGAGGATCTCATCGAGAAGATCCAGGGCGGCTGGCTGGACTTCGACGCCGCGATCGCCACCCCCGATCAGATGGCCAAGGTCGGCCGTATCGCGCGCGTCCTGGGCCCGCGTGGTCTGATGCCGAACCCGAAGACCGGCACCGTCACCCCCGACGTGACCAAGGCCATCAACGACATCAAGGGCGGCAAGATCAACTTCCGCGTCGACAAGGCAGCGAACCTGCACTTCGTCATCGGCAAGGCCTCGTTCGACGCCACCAAGCTGGCCGAGAACTACGGTGCCGCCTACGACGAGATCATGCGCGCCAAGCCGTCGGCTGCCAAGGGCCGCTACATCAAGAAGGTCACCGTCTCCACCACCACGGGCCCGGGCATCCCGGTCGACCCGGCGGTGACCCGTAACTTCGCCGAGCCTGCGCAGGCCTGAGCGAATTCGACTCCTCGACACCCCCGATTGCCCTGGTGCGGTCGGGGGTGTCGTCGTTGTGCGGCCCGGCGATCGTTGTGACGGCCCGACGACGGTGAGAGCATGAGCGGGTGAACCGTAGCGTGATGTCGGCCCGCGAGGACGAGAACCGGCGGCTGTTGCGTGCGCGGGATGCGATCGACCGGCATCACGCGCGACGGCTCGACGTCGACGAACTCGCCCGGATCGCGGTGATGTCGTCCGCGCACTTCAGTCGCCGATTCTCTGCGCTGTTCGGCGAGACCCCACACCGCTACCTGCAGCGGCGCAGGATCGAACGGGCTTGTGCCGCACTGAGGTCGGGTCGGACGGTCACCGACGCGGCGTTCGCGGTCGGCTATGACAGCGTGGGGACGTTCTCCCGGACGTTCACCGCCATCGTCGGATGTACGCCGACGGCCTATCGCCGTGCCGCGGCCCCGATCCCTGTGCCGGGCTGCGTGGTCCGGGACTGGACGCGACCGGCAACCGGACTGCGCAGTTTCGGAGAAGCGCTCACCGGCGTGGAGCCCGTAGCGTCGTCGTCATGATCACCTCGGTTGCCATTCATTCCATCTTCGTCCTCGATCATCAAGAGGCGCTCGATTTCTATGTCGGCGCACTCGGTTTCGAGGTGAGCAGTGACGTGGACATGGGATTCATGCGCTGGCTCACCATCGCCCCGCCCGCCCAACCCGACCGCGAGATCCTGCTGACGGTGCCCGGCCCGCCGGCCACCACACCGCAAGCGGCAGAGGCGATTCGCGATCTGCTCACCCAGGGTGCGCTGGGCACGGCGGCGATCCTCGGTACCGACGACTGCCGGGCCACCTACGCCGACCTCGTGGCCAAGGGCGTCGAGTTCACCCAGGAGCCGCAGGAGCAGCCGTACGGGATCGATTGCGCGCTGCGGGATCCGTTCGGCAACCACATCCGGATCACCGAGCGCACCGACGAGCGTCCGGTCGACGATCGCGACATCAGGCGATGGCCGGCGTCCTAGGTCGTGCCTCGTCGAGTACCTGTGTGACGGCGGCGGCCCGGGCGGTCGGTTCGTCGTCGAACGGGATGAGGTACACGGTCCCGACGCCGGCCGCGGTGAAACGGTCGAGTTGTGCGGCCATCGACGCCGAATCGCCGACGAGTGCCGTCATCTCGATGAGTTCATCCGGAACGCGCTGTGCCGCGACGTCTTTGGCGCCGCTCAGGAAGTGCTTCTGGATCTCCGCGGCGGCCGAGTCGAAGCCGTACGCACACGCCACACGGTAGTAGGAGTTGCGTTCGGGAGCCCCCCCGATGTAGAGGGCGTAGTGCCGCTTGATGGCCTCATAGCCGGGTGATCCCGGACCGTCCGCGGCCAGCGGCACCTGTGCGTGGATGTCCAGTGGGCCAAGGTGTTCGGGGCGGGAGTCACCGCCCCGGTCGAGGGGCTCGCCCCAGATGTCGCGGAATCGCTCGGGCGCGAAGAACATCGGCTGCCACCGTCGGCGATCTCGGCGGTCAACTCGACGTTCTTCGGCCCGAGCGCGGCAACGAGGATCGGGATGTCGGGGCGGATCGGGGTGGAGATCAACGCCAGCGGCTTACCCAGGCCGGTGCCACGATCGGCGGGCAGCGGCAGCGGATGGTGTCGTCCGGAATGGGTCACCTTGGCGCCGGTCCAGACCGTGCGACAGATCTCGATCACCTCACGGGTACGCCCGAGCGGCGCGTGATAGGGCACCCCGTGCAAGCCCTCGATCACCTGCGGGCCCGACGTGCCCAGGCCCAGCGAGAACCGACCGTCGGTGAGGTAGTCGAGAGTGGCCGCGGTCATCCCGATCAACGCCGGGGTGCGCGAGTAGATCGGGATGACCGACGTCGTCAGCGACACCGACGGAATCCGGCCGGCGAGATAGCCCAGCTGGCTCGGCGCGTCGAACGCATAGGCTTCGGGAACCGCCAGCAGTTCAACACCTTTGGCCGCGAAGACCTCCGCTTCGCCGGCGGCGGTGCGGAAGTCGGTCGAATAGTTGATCAGCAGTCCGATACGCACGACGGACCTCCTCTGGAGTGGATGGATCGTCAGTCTCGGTAGGTCGGCGTACGGCGATCCCGTGCCGCGGCCAGGGATTCGGCGAGGTCCGCGGAGAGCAGGGTGGCGGCATTCCACAGTGCCACCTGCTCGAGGCCGTCGCCGATCGGGTGGTCGCGCGCGAAATTGAGTGCGCGTTTGGTGCCGCGGACCGCCAGCGGTGACCGCGCGGCGATGGTGGCAGCCAGCTCGCGTGCGGAGGCCAAGACGCCGTCGCGATCGTCGGAGACCCCCGTGACCAACCCGATGGCACGGGCCTCCTGCGCGTCGACGGTGCGTGCGGTCAGGGCGAGTTCGCGGGCGAGGCCCTCGCCGATGATCCGCGGCAGACGTTGCAGCACACCGACGTCGGCGGTCACTCCGAGGTCGACCTCCTTGAGGCAGAAACGGGCGTCTGCGGCCGCGAGGCGCACGTCGCAGGCGGCGGCGATGTCGAGTCCCGCGCCGATACAGGCACCGGAGATCGCGGCGATCACCGGTGTACGGCACCCCTCGATGGCACTGACCGCGCGTTGCAGTTCGATGATCCTGTCCAGCAACGCTTCCGAACCCCGTCCGGCACACGGGTCGTCGGCGACGGTGGAGAAGTCGTCGAGCATCTGCAGGTCGATGCCCGCGCAGAAGTGGCGCCCGGCCCCGGAGAGCACGACGACGCGTACCGACGGATCGGTGTCGATCTCGGCGAACGCCGACGCCAGGGACCACCACAGCCCGGCGTCGAGCGCATTGGCTGCGGCGGGACGATTCAGCTGCACCGACGCGATTCCCTCGCACCGGTCGATCACCAACGAGGGATTCTCGGACGTGGACGGACGCGTTGATGCCGTCATGGGAGCTCTCCTTCTCCACGATGCGCGTGGCTCGGATGCAGGAGAAGCTAACACGGACGCCGAGCGGGATGGCAAGCCTCGGATCGTCGGTGCGGAGGCCGGCAAACTCCATCGAACATATCGCGAAATCGCCGTTCATCTGCGTCGTTACGGCTTCGAGGCGATGTGGGTCGAGCCGATCGAGGGGGGAGACGTTACCCCCAATGGGGTAGTAAGACACCACCGGTGGGGCGGCGGTGGAGCGGATGGCGCGCTCGGGCACTGCGAATCAGGTCGAGTCGCGGCGGTTGCGCGGTTGATCGTCGTAGTAGGCCAGCCAGATGATCCGTGACAACGATGTCACCAACTGCTCGTCGCTCACCGCGGCGTCGCCGGTGGGCCGCAGCACATGCTGGCTGATGGTGCGCTCCACCATCCACACGAGACCTGTTGTCGCGCCATAGGGATCGACCTGCGACCCGATGGCGCCGGCCTTCTGCCAGCCGTCGACGATGCCGCCCATCATCGAGATGTACTCGTTGATGCGGCCGATCCAGAACTCGGCAATCTCCGGATCGTAGGACGACAATTCGTCGAGCGCGCGCATGACCGTCCAGTGGCTACGGTATTCGCGCAGCATGGTCCCGATGGCTTGCTCGACGCCGACCACGCCCCGCGAGGGGGACTCCGGGTCGTTGAACCAGCTCAGCGGTGCCGAGAAGAAGGTCTCCGAGGCCAGTGCCGCCACGTGGATCAACAGCTGACTCTTGTTGGGGAAGTACTGATAGAAGGTCGACCGCGGGATGCCGGACTCCGCCGCGATCCGCCCGACAGGG
>NZ_MVPX01000092.1:0-17329 GCF_002043085.1 Gordonia sp. i37
CTGCCACATGTGATTTGGTCACCGACGCCACGGCCCGAACTCTACTACGGGCCGTGACCGGTTCCGGGTCGATGGGTGGGCATTCGCCGTGGCGGACTGGGACGTACTGCCGCAGAAGTGATGTGAACGCTGCGCCCGGCTCGCAGCGGGTGGGTGGTGCGGGATCGTCTGTGTCGACTGAGTCAATCGTCTGTGGCGGCCGAGTCATTAGAAGCGCTGATGTGGGGTCGGTTGACGGATGGGCCGCCTGTGATTACCGTTACCTCCGACATAGTGCCGACACACTGTCAGGAGTGTGATGACAACCACAGTTGAGACTGTTGACGCGATCGTTGTGGGAACGCGATGCGCCGGGAACGCAGCGTCCATAGCATTGTCCGAGCGAGGGCTGAAGGTCATTGGTATCGATGCCGCAGCCTTCCCGTCCGACACCTTGTCCACCCATCTTCTCTGGCCCAGCACCATGGCCGAGATCCATGCCATCGGTGCACTGCCACGAGTCGAGGCCATCGGCGCGCCGCGGATGCCGATCGCGCAAGCCGATCTCGAGGGCATTACCTGGCAGGTCGGATACACGCCCTACGACGGGATCGACTTCGCGATGTGCGTCCGGCGCAAGCATCTCGACGAGGCGTTTCGCCAGACCGCGCTCGCCGTGGGGGCGGATCTGCGTCAAGAATGTCGTGCGACTGCGCTGCTCCGCGAGAACGGTCGCGTCGTCGGGATCACCTATATCGACGACGCGGGGAGCGAGCACGAACTGCGCGCACCGTTGGTGATCGGGGCGGACGGTCGCAAGAGTTTCGTCGCCGAGCAGGTCGGCGCGACCAGTCCCTATCGTTCCAAGCCGAGCGGGCGCGCCTGCTTCTTCGCCTACTGGAGTGACCCGCGTCCGGAGCTGCGCCACATCGCGGCGCAGTGGCGGGTCGGCGGACTGCTGGGTACGGCATTCCCCTGTGACGACGGTGATCTGCTGTGCCTGCTGCAGCCGCCGGTGGGAATGGCCGAGAACTTCCGTGGACGTAAGGCACAGGAGGCCTACCTGAAGGGGATCGAGGCACTGCCGGGACTCGCCAAGCGCCTCGCCGGATCCGAGCTCAAGGGCCGCGTCCGCTCCTGCACCGACATCGAGTCGTACTTCCGGACCTCTGCGGGCCCGGGCTGGGCACTGGCCGGCGACGCCGGGCACTTCAAGGATCCGGTGACGGCACAGGGCATTCGGGATTCGTTGCGGTACGGTCGGCTACTCGGTGAGGCGGTTGCGCCGGTGCTCGGAGCCGACGGACCCGTCGATCTGGCCGCACTCGACACCGCGGTGCGTCACTGGGCGCGACGCCGTGAGCTGGACTGCATGGAGATCTACCAGTGGACCAACTTCCTTGCCGCCGGGCAACCGCCGACGCCGATCGAGTACGAGGTCTACCACCGTGCCGCCGCGGACCCGCAGTACGCCAACATCTTCACCGACGTGTTCTCGCGCAGCGCGCGTCCGGCCGAGATGACGCGCACGCCTGCGGTGCTGGAGATGACCGCGCATGCCCTGCGGCGTCAGGGCAACGATCGGCGCGAGGTCTTCGACGACGTGGTGTCGCAGGGTCGCCGGATGCTCACCGACTGGGTTGAGCGGCAGCGTGTCTCGCGAACCAAGTCCCCGGTCGCGTGACCGCAACCGCGGCGCGCACCCGGGAACTCGGCGTCGACCTGCGGGTGCTGCGCGTCGACGTCGAGACCCCCGATGCGATCTCGATCACGTTCGACGTCACCCCGCGGTCGCATCCGGCCTTCGCGTTCACGGCCGGTCAGTTCCTCACCCTGCGCATCCCGAGCGATCGGACGGGCTCGGTGGCCCGGTGCTACTCGCTGGCGAGTGCACCGGCACTTGACGAACACCTCAAGGTCGCGGTCAAACGCACCGCCGATGGCTATGCGTCGAACTGGTTGTGCGACAACGCGGCCACGGGCATGACCCTGCGGGTGTTGCCGCCGGCCGGTCTTTTCACCCCACGAAGCTTGAGTGAGGACCTGCTCCTCTACGCCGGTGGCAGCGGGATCACGCCGATGATGTCGATCATCAAGACGGCCCTGACGACCACCGAGCGTCGGGTGGCCTTGTTCTACGCCAATCGGGACCACGATTCGGTGATATTCGCCGGCGAACTCGAGGCGTTGGTGTCCGCGTATCCCGATCGGCTCCATGTGCAGCACTGGATCGAGACCGACGAGGGGCTCCCCACAGCGCACTCCGTTGTCCGGTTCCCCACGGTCTGTGGCGAAGCCGCCGAGGCGCTCGTGTGTGGACCGGCTCCCTTCATGGATTTGGTGCGGACAGTGTTGGGTGAGGATGCGCGCTACCGGGTGCGCTGTGAAGAATTCATGTCCATCGACGGCGACCCCTTCGTTCTCGAGATCACCGACAACGCCGACGACGACGCCACGCCGCTGACCGTCGTGCTCGACGGCGCCGAGACCAGTCTGGCCTGGCCAGCGGACGCCAAGTTGCTCGATGTTCTGCTGGCCGAGGGGATCGATGCCCCCTATTCGTGCCGGGAGGGTGACTGCGGATCGTGTATGTGCCTGCTGCGGGAAGGCAACGTCGAGATGGATGTCACCGACGCCCTTGCCGAGGAGGACATCGCAGACGGATTCATCCTGGCCTGCCAGGCGCGCCACCCCGAGGGACCGATACGCGTCGATTTCGACGCCTGATGCACTGAACCCCACAACGACTGGAGACATCCGAGATGACCACCCTGGAAAGTCACGACCCGGCGACCGATGCGCTCGTCACGGTCGTCGACGAGATGACCGCAGAAGAGATCCGCGCCGCTGTCGGACGCGCGCGCGAAGCCGGAAGCTGGTGGACGGAACAGGGTTTCGGTGGGCGACGCCGGCGACTGCTCGCCTGGCGGCGATATATCTCCACTCACGTGGAGGAGATCGTCGACCTCATCCATCGGGAGAACGGTAAACCCCGCCCGGACGCCGCGCTCGAGGTGATGCTCAGTCTCGAACACATCACCTGGACGGCGAAGAACGCCGCGAAGATTCTCGGCGAGCAACGTCGCCGGCCGGGACTGCTGACCGCCAACTTCGCTGCCAGAGTCGAGCATGTCCCCTTCGGGGTGGTCGGGGTGATCGGACCGTGGAACTATCCACTCTACACCCCCAACGGGTCGATCGCGACGGCACTGGCCGCAGGCAATGTCGTCGTGTTCAAGCCCAGCGAGTACACCCCGGCTGTTGCGCAGTGGTATGCGAATGCATTTGTGTCGGCCAACCCGGATGCGCCGCAATGCATCCTGTCGGTGGTCACTGGTTCCGGACCGGCCGGCGAGGCACTGTGCCATGCCGGTGTCGACAAGCTCGCCTTCACCGGCTCGGCCCGCACCGGAGCGAAGGTGATGGCCTCATGCGCCCAGTCGATGGTCCCCGTGGTCATGGAACTAGGCGGAAAGGACGCCGCGATCGTGGCCGCCGACGCGGACATCGATGCGGCGGCGGAGTCGATCGCGTTCGGGGCCATGGGAAATGCCGGTCAGACCTGTGTCGGGATCGAGCGGGTGTACGTCGAGCGGGCGGTGCGTGATCGATTCCTGGCGGCCCTGCAGCGCGAGTTGCGTGATATCCGTCCCGGGGAGAAGGACGGGTCGGCCTACGGGCCGATGACCATGCCCGCGCAGATCGACGTGGTGCGCCGCCACGTCGCCGATGCGCTCGAACTCGGTGCGACGCCGTTGATCGGTGGCATCGAGAGTATCGGCGAGCGGTTCATCGAACCGGTTGTGCTGCTCGATCCGCCCCACGAGGCGGCGGTGATTCAGGAGGAGACCTTCGGCCCGACGGTCACCGTCACCACCGTTGATTCGATCGACGAGGCCGTCAAACAGGCGAACGGAATCGCTTATGGCCTTGCCGGAGCGGTGTTCTCGCGTCGGCACGGTGCCGAGATCGCCCGTCGCCTCGATACCGGGCAGGTGTCGGTGAACTCCGTCCTGGGGTTTGCGGCAATTGCGAGTCTGCCGCTCGGTGGCCGGGGCCACAGCGGATTCGGCCGCATCCACGGACCAGAGGGCCTGCGCGAATTCACCCGACCGCGGGCGCTGGCCATCCAACGATTCGCGCTGCCGGTCAATCTGCTCAGCTTGCGCCGTCCCCGGTGGGTCGATCGTGCGTTGCCCCGCATCATTTCCGCCCTGTACTCGCACTGAGGCTTCGCTCCGGGGCTCTGCCTCGAATCCGGCACAACATCAACTCCTCGAAAGGAACACTCATGTCCGGTCTGGCCGCGTCACGTAGCGACACCTGGTCGACACAGATCGCTCGCCACGCCCACAACCGTCCTGATCATGTTGCCATCCGGTTCCGGGGTACGACGCTGACGTGGCGCGAGTTGGATGAGCACGTGCAGAATCTGGCCGGCTGGCTGGTGCGGCGGCAAATCGGGAAGGGCGACCGGGTCGGACTCGTGATGGGAAACCGGCCCGAGTTCCTCGAGGTGGTCTATGCGTGTGCGCGTGTCGGCGCGATCGTCGTGCCGATCAATTTCCGGCTTACCGCGCCCGAAATCGAGTACATCCTCACCGATTCCGGGGCGTCGCTGGTCGTCACCGAGTCGGCATTCCTCGAGCCGGTGCGCGCGGCAGCGTCGGCTCGGCCCACCGAAATCCTCGGCGTCACCGACGACTCGCCGGACGAGTATCGTATGATCGTCAAGAAGCCTTGTGCGCCAGTGGAATTCGCGGACGTGGCGGTCACCGATCCAGCTGCGATCATGTACACCTCGGGCACTACCGGCCACCCGAAGGGTGCCGTGCTGACGCACGAGAACTTCGCCGCCACCGCCGATGTCATCATCGATGCCTGGCGACTGGACGCGACATCGGACACCGTTCTCGCGGCAACTCCGCTGTTCCACATCGGGGGCTTCGGGACCACCACCGGCCCGGCACGCCTCGGATTGCCGCTGGTGATCCACCCGAGCACCACCTTCGATCCGTCCGAACTGCTCGACGTCATTCAGTCCGAGAAGGTGACGGCCACATTCATGGTGCCGGCGCAGTGGCAGGCCATCTGTATGGTCCCCGACGCCGGCGAACGAGGCCGGTCGCTGCGTGCCGTGGGATGGGGAGCGGCCCCGGCGCCGCTCTGGCTGCTGGAGCGACTCGGGGAACTCTTCCCGGAGGCGTCGGTGGTGGCGATCTTCGGGCAGACCGAGATGTCGCCGGTGACGTGTGTTCTGCACGGCGACGAGGCAGTCACCAAGCGGGGATCGGTCGGACGGCCGGTGTTCACCGTGTCGGTGCGGGTCGTCGACGAGGACATGAACGACGTCGGAGCCGACGAGATCGGTGAGATCGTCTACCGCGGAAAAGGTTTGATGCACGGGTACTGGAACAAACCGGAAGCCACCGAGGAGGCGTTCGCCGGTGGATGGTTCCACTCCGGTGACATGGTGCGCCGGGACGCCGACGGCTACATCTATGTGGTCGACCGCAAGAAGGACATGATCATCTCCGGCGGGGAGAACATCTACTCCGCGGAAGTGGAGATGGCGCTCAGTTCCCACCCGGCGGTGCGGGATGTCGCGGTAATCGGCCGGCGCGACGATCGGCTCGGCGAGGCGGTGGTGGCGGTGATCGAACCCATGGACATCACCGATCCGCCTTCCTTGGAATCGCTTGTCGCACATTGTCGCGACCGGCTGGCGTCGTACAAGAAGCCCCGCGATCTGGTGGTGGTGGGCCAATTGCCACGTAACGCGACCGGCAAGATCATCAAGGGTGAACTGCGGACGTCGATTCCGATACCCACTACCTGATCGCTTCCGTCCCTCACTCGATAGCGGTTCCGCACCCGTTCGGAGGCCACGGCAGTGGTGGCGTCATCGCCTATTGCTCTGATGCCAGAGCGCGGTGGCCTCGGAACGGTTGCGGGACTGCGTCTTTCGGAGAACATTCTTCACGTGGTCCTTGACGGTGCTGACCGAGATCACCAACTCCGCGGCAATGTCGTCGTTGGTCATCCCGGCGGCGAGCAGGGCCAGCACCTCCTGCTCACGGGCGGTCAGCCGCGTGGCGGCCAGTGGATCGGCGCGTCTGCGGTGGCCTGAGGCGCCGGCGAGCCCCGTACTCCGGCGCGTGGATCCGACTGCGCCGGAACAGCCCATCGGGCTCGACGGGCCGGCATCGTCGAGTCCGTCGATCAGCCCGAGAAGTCCCTGGCGCGCCGAGGACAGTTGCTCGCTCATCCGAGCTCGGCTCAGCGCGATCTGCAGGATTTGGGTGAATGCGCCGAGTAGATGGCAGTCCTCGCCGTCGAGGTCGATACCGGTCCGGAATCGATCGGCATGGACGAATCCACGGACCCGGCCGCCCGCGGCGATGGGTGTGGCGACATAGGAATGGCATTCGGCGGCTTCGATGATAGGCCGGTTGACCCGCGGATCCTCCTGCGCCTCGGTGACGAGCAGCCCGACTCGTCGCCGTACGATCTCGGTCTCGTGCAGCCCGGAATCGAGGTGCTGTGGATGGCTGCGACCGACGCCTTCGATGGTGCGTGACCATTCCGGCTCGTCGGGAATGTACGCGCACTCCGATGTCCACACGCCATCATCGACGCGTGAGATCACCGCGCGGTCGAAGCCCAGTTCGCAGACCAGGCGTGGTGCCATCGTGATGAGGGTGTCGACGTCGCAGGGTAATGCCTCGAGTTGCGCGACCACCGGTGCCAGGCGTGCGCCGGTGGTGTCGATCCGGCGCAGCAACTGCTGATCGAGGACACGTAATCGCATGAGGGCCCGCGACAACTCCTCCGATGGTTCTGACACCTGGGCTCCCAGAGCCGCCGCCAGTTCATCCCACGCGCCGTCGAGCAGGGTGGCCATCGAGCGTGGGGCGCTGCCCGAGCTGCCGGACCGCTCCCGAAGCAGCTCGAGGATCCCAGAAGTCGACGCCTGCGCCTGATCGACCGCGCCGGTGTGAAGGCGAATGGTCTGACGCATGAGGGGAATTCTAACGGTCCGCCTGTCGGGCCGGTGAATTTCGGCAAGGCCGGAATATCCCTCGAAGGAGGGGGGAATCCCCCCCCAATGGGGCAGGACTTCTTATCGCGGCGCCAATAACTTGTAAGGGCGGTGTGAGGCAGTCCACAGTCCCCATCCGCAGAGGCATAAGTCATGCAGTGTCGGCGGTCCAAGCCGCCGACGTATCGCGAAGCTGAGTCCGAGTCGAGTCATCAGAGGGTGGTGTTCGGTGGTCGTTGCGCAACCGGAGCGGAGTTCCTGGATTCAAGGGGTATCCAGGGCTGCGCCTGTCGTCCCTCGGGCCGTCGGCCAGTTCTATGCGACCAGCCTCGACGCATTCCGCTACCTGTTCACCTCGCGATTTCAATGGCGCGAGTTCGTTCAGCAGTTCTGGTTCATTGCGTCCATCTCGATCGTTCCGGCGCTGGCCATGTCGATCCCGTTCTGCATGATGTTCGTGTACGAGATCAACATCCTGCTGTTCGAGGTCGGGGCGGTGGACCTCAGCGGTGCCGGTGCCGGTGTGGCGATCATCCGTGAGATCGGACCGATCATCACCGTGCTCGTCGTCGCCGGCGCCGGTTCCACCGCGATCTGCGCCGACCTGGGCTCGCGCACCATCCGCGAGGAGATCGACGCCATGCGGGTGCTGGGCATCGACCCCATCCAACGATTGTGTGTCCCGCGGATCGTGGCGTCGACGGCGGTGGCGGTCTTCCTCAACGGTCTGGTGTCGGCGGTGGGCATCATCGGTGGCTTCGTCGCCACCGTCTACCTGCAGGGTGCTTCCCCCGGCCAGTACGTGACCAGTATCCCGATCATCACCGGGCTGCCCGACTTCTTCGTCAGCGAGATCAAGGCCGGAGTTTTCGGCCTGCTCGCGGGCCTGGTGGCCTGCCATCTCGGACTCAACGCCAAGGGCGGCCCGAAGGGTGTCGGCGACGCGGTCAATCAAACCGTGGTCTATGCCTTCTTGCTCCTGTTCCTGGCCAACTCCGTGATCACCACCATCGCCCTGCACTGAGGCACCGGCGTCCGCCCTGATCCGGCCACGCCGCCGGTCCAGTCCGCTCTGCGCACGAATCTTTCGGCTCTGCAAAGGAATCCAATCCATGATTGTGAAGGAACCGACCGTCAAGGAACCATCGGCCGGCGTCGGTTCGGCCGGCGTCCTGCGCGCGTCGCGTCAGGCGGTCGACGCCCCCGCCAACCTGCTGTCCGAACTCGGCAAGCAGGTCTCGTTCTACGGCCAGACGGTCGCGACCGTGCCCCGTACACTGCGTCGCTACAAGGAGGAAATCATTCGGTTGCTCGCCGAGGTGAGCATGGGCAGTGGTGCGCTGGCGGTGATCGGCGGGACGCTGATGGTGGTGGCGATGCTTGCCGCCGCCGTGGGCTACGAGGTCGGCCAGCAGGGTACGACGTCGCTGGGTCGTATCGGTCTCGGTGCCTTCGCCGGATTCATCTCCGCCTTCTTCAACACCCGTGAGGTGATCCCCGGGATCGCGGGCGTCGCACTGACCGCGACCGTCGGCGCCGGATTCACCGCGCAACTCGGTGCGATGCGCGTCAGCGAGGAGATCGACGCACTGGAGACCATGTCAATCCCGTCACTGCCCTACCTCGTGGCGACCCGGCTGATCGCCGGCGTCATCGCGGTCATTCCGCTCTACGCGGTCGCGCTGTTCGTCGGGTACTCGGCGACGGAACTGGTCACGTTGGTGTTGTACGGGCAAGCCAGTGGTACCTATACGCACTACTTCAACGTCTTCCTCGTCCCGAAGGACGTGCTGTGGTCGGCGGTGAAGGTCTTGCTGATGGCGGTTGTGGTGATGTGTGTGCACTGCTACCACGGCTACAACGCGCACGGCGGGCCCGCCGGAGTGGGCGTGGCCGTCGGCCGGGCGGTCCGGACATCGCTGGTCGCGGTGATGCTCATCGATCTCTTTGTCGGTCTGGCCGTCTACGGCGGGCCGTCGGGTGCGGTGCGGGTGGCCGGCTGATGGGGCATCTGCGTGAACTTGGTCGGGGCGCGAACATCGTGCTCGGTCTGCTGCTCATTGTTGTCCTCGTCGGTGCCGCAGCGTTGTCCATCGGCCTCTACCGCGGCGCGTTCAACGACGAGCGAGAGGTGACGTTGTTCGCCGACCGCGCCGGCCTGTTGCTGGAACGGAATTCGAAGGTCGAGCTCAACGGTGTGGTCGTGGGTCGCGTGCTGTCGGTCGCTTTCGTCGACAACCAAGCGAAGCTCGAACTGGGTATCGATCCGTCAGCGGCACGGACGATCCCGTCGAATGTGGTCGCCGACATCGATCCGATGACCCTGCTCGGCAGCAAGGTCGTGCGGTTCACCACCCCGGCCCACCCCAGCACCCAAGCGCTCGCCGCAGGTGACGTCCTGTACGCCCCAGACGTCGGCACCGAGGTCGACGATCTGCTCAACTCGCTGGTCAAAGTGCTTGACGAAGTGGATCCGCAACGGGTCAGTACCACGGTCGGTGGATTGTCGCAGGCGTTGTCCGCCAATGGACAACAGGTGGGACAGCTCATCGAACAGCTCAACGGCTATCTGACCCAGTTCAATCCGCAGCTGGGAATCCTGCGTCGGGACATGGTGAACGGTGCTGCGGTTGCCGACCGTCTCGACCAAGCCGCCCCGGACCTGCTGGCCACCATCTCCCATGCATCGGTGACCGCGACGACGCTGACTCGAAAGCAGCAGGCGTTCTCGGCATTCCTCCTGAGCTTTTCCAATCTCGGTGCCACCGGCCGCGACTTCTTCGATGTCGCAGGCGTTCCGCTGGAACGTGCCACCGTCAGCCTGCGTACGACACTGTCGACGTTGGGTGATTTCGCGCCGATCTACCCGTGCTTCTTGTCGAGCCTGGCGCGCACCAACCAACTACTCGAACGGGCCAACGGCGGCAGCGCACATCCGGGCCTCAACGTCGTCGGCACCCTGCTGATGGGCAACCCGCCCTACGCCAACCCGCAGAACCTGCCCCAGGTCGGACTGTCCGGTGTGGCGCCGAGTTGCCGGCAAACCCAGGGCGCACCGCGCCATATCGATTTTGCCGACGGGAGTGACGCCTACCGGCCGATCACCGGCCCGGTTGACCTGATCGGAAATCCATTGGCAGATCTACTGTTCGGAGGGCGCTGATGAAAACCACCTCCGCGGCGATCAAATCGCTGATCTTCATCGTGGTCACGACACTCGCCGGATTGTTCGTGGCGACGCTGGCCGGCAATCTCCGATTCGGACCGACCCAGGACTTTCACGCGGTGTTCTCCACGGCCGCGGGGCTCTCGTCGGGCTCGGAGGTCCGTATCGCGGGTGTACCGGTCGGCACGGTCACCGGTGTGAAGCTCGACGGTCCCGACTCCGCACTCGTGGACTTCACTCTCGACAAGGACCATCAGGTCACCGACACCACCCGTGCGGTGATCCGCTACAAGAACCTCATCGGTGACCGTTACCTGCAACTCTCCCAGGGAGATCAGCCGGGCACCCCGACCGGCGCCGGCAGCACCATCCCCGAGGATCGGACCACCCCGGCCCTCGACGTCGATCAGGTCGTAAACGGGTTCCGGCCCCTGCTCCAGGGCCTCAATCCTGCAGACACCAACCGGGTGGCGACCTCGCTGGTGGCGGTACTCAACGGTCAGCAGAACGCCATCTCCGAGTTGACCCGCGCGTTGGGGGTGGTGACCAACTCCCTCGCCGATCACGATGCGGCGATCGGGAAGATCCTCGACAACTTCGGCACGGTGCTCGCGGCCATCAACTCCCGCCACAATGCGGCCGACCAGTTGCTCACCGGTCTCGCCCAACTCATCTCATCACTGTCGGCCGACAGTCCGCGCATCACCGGCGCGCTGGGCAAGATCGACGACTTGACCGCCTCGCTCGCCGACGTGGTGACCTCGGTTCGGCCGGACCTGGCCACCAGCATCAGCGGTCTGAACCGGCTCTCGGGCAATCTCAACGCCCAGACCGACACCCTGCAGTTGATCCTGACCAAGCTTCCCGAGGCCTACCGGATCATCGGTCGCGTCTCTGGATACGGCAGTTACGTCAACTTCTTCGTGTGTGGATTGGCGATCAAATATGGTCCCGGACAAGGAGATCAGACACCAATGTTCACCGCACCGGCAGCGAGGTGCCAGCCATGATCGATTGGCGCAAGTCCATGGGCGAACGCAACCCGATCACGATCGGCATCATCGGGACGCTCATCATCATTGCCATCCTCGTGCTGGCCTTCAACTATCGGTCGTTGAGCTTTCTCGGCGGCGACCGTGAGTACCATGCCCAGTTCGGCGATGCGAGCGGACTCAACGTCGGAGATCCGGTGCAGCTGGCCGGAATCGAGGTGGGCACTGTCAAGGCGATCGACATCGACGGTGCTCACGTGACCGTCGACTTCGGGGTGAACAAGGATGCCCGGCAACGGATGGGTGATCAGACGGGAGCCGCGATCAAGGTGAAAACCCTTCTCGGACAGCGCTACGTCGATATCCTGCCGAGCGGCTCCGGCACCCTGCAGCCGGGCAGCACCATCGGCCTGGACCGCACCAGCTGGGGCTACGACATCGCCCGCGACCTCGACGAGGTCACCGGAAAAGTGACCGACACCGACAAGACCCAACTCACCGACGCACTCAACCAGCTCAGCACGGTGCAGGAGGCGTTGCCCGACAACCTCAAACAAACGATCGACGGTGTCGCACGGTTGTCGCGGACGATCGGATCGCGAGACGAGTCGATGAGTCAGCTGCTGGCGAGTTCGGCAGGCGTCTCTCAAATCCTGGCCGATCGCAACCTGCAGCTGACGGCGATGTTCGGACAGGGTCAAACGTTGTTCGCCGCCTTGAACAGCCGGTCCGAGGCGATCCACGCGATTCTCGTGCAGACCACCGAGCTGTCGACGTCGCTCAATACCCTCGACGGCCAGATCAAACAGATTCTCGCCCCCACCCTCGACCGACTCGGCAGGGGCATCGATCTGTTGAACAAGAACTACGACAACGTCAATCAGGCGATCTCCGGGATGAAGACATTCACCTACCAGCTCGGCGACGCCGTGGGTAGCGGACCCTTCTTCAACGTGTTGCTGCAGAACATCATTCCCGCCAATACCCGGCTTGGCGGCGCACCCACGGGAGGTCAGCGATGAGCAGGCGTGGACGTCGTGGCGGTGTCACCGCGGCCACTCGGGTCCCCGGCTACATCCTCGCCGTCCTACTGGTGGTGATGCTCGTGGTGGCGGTTGTCGTGTGGCTCGTCAACGGCGAGAAGCGGCAGTTCACGGTGATGTTCACCAACTCCACAGGTCTCTATGTCGGTGACCGGGTGATGGTTCTCGGCGTACCGGTGGGCAAGGTCGACAAGATCACCCCGTCAGCGCAAGGAGTGGCGGTCGATGTGACCGTCGACTCGGGGCGTGAAATCCCCGCCGACACGAAGGCGGCCATTGTGGCCCCAACCCTGGTCACCGGTCGCTACGTACAGTTCAGTCCGGCCTACACCGGCGGTCCCGAACTCGCCGACGGCGCAACGGTTCCGGTGACCCGCACGGCGACCCCGATGGAGTTCGACCAGACGAAACAGCAGCTCGTCGACCTGGTCAAGCAGGTCGGGCCGACCTCGACCGATCAGCGCGGCGCGCTCAATCGGTTCCTGAACACCACCGCGAAGACGACCGGCGGCAATGGGGAATCGTTGCGGCTGGCGCTCATCGAGCTGTCCCGCGCTACGGGGACACTCCAACGCGGCAGCGGCAACCTGTTCACCACGATCCGCAACCTGTCGACGGTGACGTCGTCACTGGCCACCGCCGACGACCAGATTAGGGGCTTCACCAGTGAACTGGCCGACTTCTCCGGGGTACTCGACGACAACCGCGATCAACTCGACCAGGTGTTGACCGCTTTGCAGAGCACCTTTGTCGATCTCAAGACGCTCATCGATCAGAATCATGCAGCGCTGGCCACCGATGTCTCGCACGCGAACACGATCACCGGCCTGCTCGTCGACCGGATCGACACGCTCGCCAACATCCTGCAGGTACTGCCGACCGCGGCCTCGGATTTCTACAACATCTACGATCCGGTGGGCAAGTCCCTCACCGGCGCGCTCGGCGTCCCTGACTTTCCGGATGGGCAGTCGCTACTGTGCGCTCTGCTGACGACGGTCAACGCGCCGGAAGGTCAATGTGCCACCACCACGCGGCAATTGGCCACAAACTCGGCAGCTGCGGGTGCGCTGGCCGGGATCCGGCAGGCGACCCCGCAGACCCCGCAGGCCCGGCAGCAGTCCCCGGCACCGCCCGGACTGCCGGGACTGCTCAACCCCACGACACGCGGAGGCCAGAATTGAGAAGGCCGACAGTACGACGGCGCGGTGTCGCCGCGAGCGCAGCGGCAGCGATGGCGGTTCTGTTCTCCGTCACCGGGTGCACCTTCGACGGGGTGAACTCCTTTTCCCTGCCCGGCAACACCTCCGGAGGGGACACCTACCGGGTGACGGTGGATCTCGCCGACGCACAGAATCTCGTCGGCAACTCCCCGGTGAAGGCGGGCAACGTCACCGTCGGCAACATCCGGAAGGTGGAGACGAACGGCTGGCAGGCGCGGCTGCTACTCGACATCAACAGCGATCAGCAGATCGCCGGCAACGTGCGCGCCACCCTGGCTCAGACCAGCCTGTTCGGATCGCAATACATCGAACTGGCCGTGCCTGCCGGGGCGGCCCCGACCGGCCACCTCTCCGCCGGCGCGAACATCCCGGTCTCCGATACCAGCCAGTATCCGCCGGTCGAGAAGGTGCTCAGCTCACTGTCGTTGGTGCTCAACGGTTCCGGTTTGCAGCAACTACGTACCATCACCGATCAGACCAACCAGATCCTCGACGGCCATGAGGACGACGCGCGGGCTCTGGTCGGACGCCTCGATACCTTCGTCACCAACATCGAAGCACAGCGCGGCGACATCGAAAACGCCATCGAATCGCTGGCCTCGTTGAGTACCACGCTGTCTGAGCAGGTATCGACGATCAGTCACGGCATCGACACGATTGGCCCGGCCATCAACGTCCTCAACGCGCAGGAGCGGAACCTGGTGAGCATGCTCGACTCGATCGGTTCGTTCGGGGATGCCGCCACCGGCGTACTCAACCGAAGTCGCGATTCTGTGGTGGATGAGGTGAGCAACCTGGCGCCGACCCTCAACTCCCTCGCCGATGCCGGAAATGCCCTTCCCGAAGCACTGAAAGTTGCTCTGACGCTGCCGTTCCCGGTCACAACGATCGACCGCACCGCCAAGGGTGACTATGTCAATTTGTTCCTCACCCTGGACATCAGTCCGCAGAAGCTGGCAAATGTGGTGCTGCCCAGTGTGACCCGCTTACCTCGTGACGAACCCCCTCTGTCGCGTGAAGCGGTCGACCCGTTGCGCGCACCGACGCAGCGGTCGGGAGGCCAGTGATGAGAAGCAAACTCGTCCGAGTCCAGTTGGCGATCTTCGGAGTGATCGCGATCGCGGTGGTCGCCTACGCCGGCTACGCCTATGCCGGATTCCAGCGCTACACCGGCATCGGTACCTATACGGTAACCGCCGAATTGCACCAGGCCGGCGGCCTGTACCCCTCGGCGCTGGTGACCTATCGCGGCGTGGATGTCGGGGTGGTCACCACACTCGACGGAACAACGTCGGGCGCGAACGCCAAGCTGCAGATCCGCTCGGAGTACAAGATTCCCACCGATGTCGAAGCGTACGTTCGCAGCGTGTCGGTGGCCGGTGAGCAGTTCATCGACCTGGTGCCACGTTCATCCAACGGTCCGACGCTCGCCGACGGCTCGACTATCCCGGTGCAGGACACCAACACGCCGGTCGCGGCGAGTCAGGTGATCAACCAGGTCACTGGATTGCTGGAGACCGTCCCCAAGGACTCGTTGCGCACCGTCCTCGACGAGACGTCGCATGCCCTCGACCAGACAGGCGACGATCTGAACAAGGCCTTGGCGGCCTCCTCGGATCTGGTACGGCAGGCCTCGCAAACACTCGACCCGACCATTCAGTTGCTACAGACGGCCAACCCGCTACTCGTCGCGGTCAACGACAGCGGCCCCGACGTCTCGCGTACGGCAACCAATCTGCGTAGTTTTACACAGCAGCTGGCGTTGAGCGATCAGACACTGTCGAACGTTCTCGATTCCGGGGCACCGTTCTTCGACACCACGAGCAGCCTGTTGCAGGAGCTGCGGCCGACTGTTCCGGTGCTGTTGGCCAACCTGCAGACGGTTGGCGAGGTCCTTCGCGTCAACGTCCCAGGAATCCGGCACGTACTCATCGTCTATCCGGCGATCAGCAACGCCGCCAACGCCGCGCTCGCACCGTTCCAGCAGTCCGGTGACATGTCGTCCGGTCAGGGGGAACTGGACGTGAAATTCGGCAACACACAGAACACACCGCCGTGTGCCGCGGGATACGACATGAGTCGCCGCAATCCCGGCGATGTCGGTTACGCCCCGATGCCGCAGGGCCAGTACTGCCAACTGCCCCAAGATGATTACCGAGTCACCCGCGGAGCACGGAACGCCCCGTGCGCCACCGACCATTCGGTACGATCCGGCGACGTGGCCCGGTGCCCCGGCGGATTGCCGTCGACCTGGCCGCAGATGTTGGCGCGCCCCGGAATCGGCTATCAGGTACCGCCCGCTGCCCGCGGCGACACCGGCGTCGTGGCCGTACCGTACGATCCGACGACCGGACGGTTCCGAGTACCCGGCCAACCCGCGGAATACACGCTGGGCAACCTGATCTCACCCAATAGCTCCGATCAGAAGGTGGTGACAACATGGCAAGAACTCTTTCCCCGTTGAGCGCGACAGAAGCTGTCTCGACAGAAGCGGCTTCGACAGAAACGGCTTCGGCAGAAGCGCAGTCGACAGAGCCCACCGCGCAGGGGAGCCATGAGGAGGTGGATGACTTCGAGACCGGCACTACGGCTGCCGAGCCGGCTGATACCGGTTCTGTCGACGCCGGTTCTGCCGACGCCGACGCCGACGCCGGCATCGAGTTCGACGACGCCAGCGGCGACGCGACCGAGTCGGCGCCGACTGCAGCCGACGGGCCGTCGCGCGGTCGATGGCTGGCTGTGATGCTCGTGTGTGTCGCGCTGGTGATCGCGGGCATCGCTTATGGCGCTGTCCTGTTCACCTCTCATCGCGATGCGCAGGCGGTCGATACGCGAAATGCATTGGTGTTGTCGACGACCCGGGAGGCAGCCGCCGACTTGGTGACGTTGCGGCACAACAGCGCCGATGCCGACGTGCAACGAATCCGCAATCTGTCGACCGGTGACTTCCAGAATCAGATCAGCGACACCACGGGTAGCTTCTCGGCGATTCTCACACAGGGACAGGTTGATTCGGTGGGTTCGGCCCGCCAGGTGGCGTTGGTCAGCGCTGACGACTCCAAGGCCACCACGATCGCCGCGGTGACCTCGACGGTGAAAAACTCCGAGACGCCCGAAGGGCAACAGCGGGTGTATCGAATGAAACTGTCCCTGGAAAATCATGGCGGGCGCTGGCTCGTCTCGAATGTGGAGTTCGTGTCATGACCGTCCTCACCAGTGTTCCGCGCAGCCTCGGCCACGGCTGGACGTCGGCAGCAAGGTCGACGGGTCGGTGGAGCACCACCCGTGTCCGCGTGATCAGCGCGGTCATCGCACTGCTTCTGCTGGCGGTGGCGGGCGGATGCGGATACCTCTTCTATGTCGACCACCACGACCGGTCGGTCGCCCAGATGCGCGAACAGGCGCTCGCCGCCGCGGTCGCCGATGTCCCGACGTTGTTGTCCTACAAGGTCGACAACATCGAGCAGGATTTCGCCGGAAAGTACGGGCTGGTGACCGGTGACTTCAAGAATCAGTTCGAGAATCTCACCAAGCAGACGATCATTCCGGCGGCGAAACAACAGAACCTCGCCACCAAAGCGCAAGTCGCGAGCGCCGGAGTCTCCTCGGCCGACGGTGATTCGGTGACGGTGCTGCTGTTCATCAATCAGTCGACCACATCCAATGATCAGCCCGGCACCAAACTCGACGGAAGCCGCGTACAGGTCGTCATGACGAAGGTCGGCGGCGAGTGGAAAGTCGCTGGGCTGACACCCGTGTGACGGCACGGTAGAACGTCGGCGGGCGACAACATGAAAAGGAACAGTAGCCATGGGTGTTGAGGTGAGTGTGGCGAATCTGACGAAGTCGTTTGGTTCGCAGAATATTTGGCGTGATGTGTCGTTGAC
>NZ_MVPX01000093.1:0-1639 GCF_002043085.1 Gordonia sp. i37
AGTGCCGGGTTGTCCGCTGACCAGGTCCACAGCAGGCCGTTGGTGGGTTTGGCCGAGAACGTGGTGTCGGCCAATCCTTGTGCCGCCAACTCCACGATCGTTTCGAATGCGGCCGCACAGATCTGTTCGGGTGTCCGAGGATCCGGGGATCCGTCGGGTTGAGGTTTGGGCGCCGACAAGGTTTCCATCAAAGTACGGGTTTTCTCCCCGGCGATGATGTCGAGGTTCGCCGAGATCTCCAACCGTCCGTCGTCGGTGATGCGGTCGGTGTAGGAGTTGATCGTCTTGTCTTCGGCGGCCGGTAACCCACCGGGTGTTTCGGCCGCCAACTCGTTACCCAACTGTCGCGCGTAGGTGGTGATCTCGGCGGGGGTGAAGCCGGCGAAGTAGTGCGACAGCAGTTTCCGCAGGTATTCACACCGTTGCACGGTGTCGAGGGGTTCGGGGGAGCGGGTGTCGATGTGCGCCAACCCGCGCACGATGGCATCGACGTGTTCGGAGGAGATGGACCCGTCCGCTGCATGCGCCATCAACAGATCCACATCGGTGGTGGCCGAGATGCGCACGTACCGACCTGCGACGGCGGGTGCGAAACCCATGCTGATCAACAATTCCCGAAGTCGAGTGGTTTTGTGGTCGGCGACGCCCAGCCGGTCCATCTCGCCGGTGAGGGTAGTGGCGTGGTGATCAACCAGATTGCGGAGCAGGAGGACTTGTTTCATTGCACCGAAAGCCTGGGGCCCGGTCATCTCCGGATTCCATTGCAGGTCGCTGAGTTGGGTGACGATGTTGGCGAAGATTGCTTCGGCGTCAACGGTTTCCGCGTCGAGAATGGTAGCGGTGTCGATCATGGCCCCTCCCCGGTGGCTGATCGGTGTGATGGGTTCAGTATACCTCGCCAGGGTGTTTGATGCAAGGGATGTTTTGGTCAATTCTGCTTGTGGACAACGTGTTTCGGCGCTGATCTTCTGTCGGTGGGGTGTGTTAGGGGGCGTGCGTTTTCGTTTGTCTTGCTCTCGATGTGGTTGGGAGGCTGGTTGTCTCACCGGGTCTCGAGGCCCGGCGCTTGGCGCGCCGTGCACCTCGACCATCGGGGGAAGGGCTGGCTTGGCCGTCGGGAGTGATGAGTTCGCGGCCCCAATGTGCAGACGCGGCTGGTGCAGCGAGGGCGTCTGCAAACTCGGCTCGCGTTCGGCTCTTCGGGTGGTGGAAGTGGTTGCGATACTGGTTATCTCGCCGGGTCTCGAGGCTCGCCGCACGCGGCTCGCACCTCGACCATCGAGGGAAAAGTTCTTGGCCATCGAGGGGAAGGGTTCTCGACGATCGGGGTCATCGATGGGGTGTCCCGGGAGGGAAGGGGCCTGATGGGTGTCAGCGAAGGGCTGCGGCGAGTTCGTCGACATGGTCGACGAGTTCGGCGCCGTCGCGGGCGCTGATGAAGGCATCGCAGTACTCGATGTAATCGGTCAGGGCGCAACCGGTTTGGTTCCAGTAGCGGCGCGGTTCGGGGGTGATCCAGGCGAGCCGGTGCACGCGGCGGCTCACCTCGGCGAGGAGGTCGGGGCGGGGGTCGAAACCGTTGCTGCGAGCGTCGCCGGCGACGATCACCGATGTGCGGGAGCCGAGCAGGTCGCCGTGG
>NZ_MVPX01000094.1:0-17983 GCF_002043085.1 Gordonia sp. i37
TCGTCGTTGCTGCGGCGCAGGGCGTCAGTGACCCGCACCGGCCGGTCGACGAAAGCGATGACCTCGCAGCGCTCGCCGTGACGATGCAGGGTCTGCGCGAGCCGCAACAGAAACCCCGCCACCGGTCGCACCGACAACGAGACATCCACCAGCAAGAGCAGACGGACGGGCCCGGCGTGGGTCGTGCGCCGCCAGAGTTGCACCGGCACACCATCGGTGGCCACAGCCGCACGCATGGTGCGACGCATGTCGAGGCCACCGTGATCGGTGCGTCGAACAAGTTTCCGGGGCGCGCCACGCATACGTTGGACGAGCCGATGACAGGCCCGATCGATGTCGGCTTGATCCGACCACAGGGGACCAGTGGGCGAATCGGCGGAATCGACATCGACACCCGATCGCGCCGCCAGGTCCAGTCGCGCCGCCAGGGCGTCGACAAACACCTCGAGTGCCCGCTCCAACTCGGCGCGTGCAGCTGCGTCGAGGCCGTCGGCACCGTCGGTACCATAGGCGCGTCGTGCGTCGAAATCGGCGAGGGCGTCGAGGATCGCCTGCGCGCCGGCGACTCCCAGCGGGCTGCCATGTACCCGTGCGGCACTCCCGACGAGTTCACCGACGCTCGACGAATCAGCCTCATCCACCTCGATGGTGTAGGTGACCCCACCCGAGACGGACGCGGAATCCTGGTCGACGCCCAGTGATTCGGTACCCCCCGACACGGTGAAGTCGTTCTCCTCGCGGTGCGCGCTCTCACCGTGGCGTTGTCGGGCGTCGGGGTCGTCGACGAGGAGATCGCCGATGTCGTCGGTGTGCTCGTCCGCCCCGATCCGCCGGCCGGCTCCGGCGAAGTCCTCATCCCACTCGACGTCGTCGGGCAGGTCGGCGGCGGCGCCACGCGGTCGGGGGAGCGCTTCGTCTCCGGCGTCGAGCGGCCAGCTGCCGAAGAAGGCGTCGAAGGCGCGATCGAATCCTTCTGTCTCGTAACCGTATTTGACGCTGACCGAGCGCAGTGCCGCGCGGAGGCGATCGGTGTCACCGCCGACGATATCGAGTACTCGACGGATCTCGATGACCTCGGCCGGTGAGACTGCGACCCCGGATCCGCGCAGGACGCGGCCGAACAGGACCGCCAGCCGATCCAGCATGTCATCGCGCGGACCGGCCGGAACTCGCGGATGCCGTTGCGGGGAAACCATTGTCGTCGGCCGGTCAGGGGCGCTGAGAAGACTGGCGCTGAGAAGACTGGTGCTGGGAAGACTGGCGCGAGGACGTCTGGCGCTGGGATGTCTGGCGCGTGGAACTGCGGGCACGTCCGGCGCCGAATGCAGTGGCCGTGACCGACCCGGATGCCGCGGCTCCGTCGGTACGCACCTCTGCGTGATCGGAGTTCTCACCCGACGGGGAATCCAGTTCTCGTCGAGCGAGTTCGAGGTCGCTGCCGAATTTGACCAGTAACGACAGGAGTGCGCGATCGGCGACAGCTCGGTTGTCGTCACCGGTGCTGCCGAGCAGCGACGCGGCCCGCGCGGCGTCGATGACCTCGGCGATGGAGGGGCTCTTGCGCAGTGGGAGGTCACGCAGGCGGCGTGCGAGATCGACGACCTCGGCGATCACCGATTGCTCGACGTCGGGTGCGCGCACACCGACGATGCGGCATTCGCGGGCCACGTCGGGATAGCCGACCTGAAAGTGCAGGCATCGGCGTTTGAGAGCGGGCGAGAGTTCGCGAGTGTCGTTGGAGGTCAAGATCACCCACGGCGAGGAGCGTGAGGTGAAGGTGCCGAGTTCGGGGACCGTCACCTGTCGTTCGGCGAGGACCTCGAGCATGACCGCCTCCATCGCCTCGTCGGTCCGGTCGACCTCATCGACGAGCAACACCATCGGTGTTGCCGACCGGATCGCGGCGAGCAGCGGGCGGGCGACGAGGAAGTCCACGGTGTACACGCCGATGTCGGTGCGGGTCAACGCCGCCGAGGCGGCCGACAGATCGGGTTCGGCGGCCAGTTCGGCGCTGATGCGGTCGCGCAACATCTGCACATGTAACAGCTGCCGGGCATAGTCCCATTCGTAGAGTGCCCGGGCCTCGTCGAGTCCCTCATAACACTGTAGCCGGATCAGGTCCCGACCAGACGCTGCGGCAAGGGCTTTCGCGAGTTCGGTCTTGCCGACGCCGGCAGGTCCCTCGAGAAGCAACGGTCGGTCCAGCAGTGTTGCGAGATGGACCACCACCGCGAGATCGGAATCGATGACGTAGCCCTGCTCGTCGAGTCCACGGATGAGATCGTCGACGGTGTCGAAAGCGAGTTCCTCGACGGAGTCGACCGCGAGTTCCTCGACGGTGTCGAGGGAGACCGGTGTGGTGGGCAGGGCCGAGGGTTCGGACATGACTCCTCTTCGTGGATCGGGTTCGTCGATCAGCTTCGTGGGTCGGCTCGGTAGGGCGTGCGGGCGAGGTGCGGGTCGGCCCGGGCGAGGGGACAGGTCTCGTCCCCGCCCGGGCCGACCCACGGTGCGGGAGTTGCTCAGGCTCCCGGTCTGTGTGGCCGGCGACCGACGGTCAGTAGCTCCCCGTCATGGCGTGGGTGACCATCGGGATCAGCGACTCGACGGTGCACTCGCGCGGGTTGCCGGGTGTGCACCAGTCGTCCATCATGTGCTCGGCGATCGCCCGGATCTGCTTGTCGGAGGTGTCCATCGTGTCGCCGCGACCCTCGTACTTGCCGGTGTTCATCCGGTTCTTCTCGTAGCTGCCGACGCTGAGTTGGCCGAAATTGTCCGGGATGCCAAGGTCTTTGGAGAGCCGGATGGCCTCTTCGACGGCGGCGTCGGCGGCCTGCACCGTGGTCATGTTGGTGGTGTCGACGCCGAGCAGCGCGGCGATGTCGGCGTAACGCTCGTAGCGACTCGGCAGGTTGTACTCCCAGACGCGTGGCAACGCGATCGCGTTGTTGAGTCCGTGGTGGCTGTCGTAGAACGCCGAAACCGCATGTGAGAGCGAATGGATCAGCCCAAGACCGCCGGAGTTGAACGCCTGTGCCGCAATGTATTGCGCGTGCATCATGCCGGTCCGCGCTTCGAGATTGCGGGGCTCGTAGACGGCGGTGCGCAGGTGATCGCGGATGAGCTCGATGGAGTACTTGGCGTTGCCCAGTGATGGCGCGAAGTCCAGCCGCGAGACGTACGGCTCGGAGGCGTGTGCCAGCACGTCGAAACCGCAGAACGCGGTGAAGTGCTCGGGGCAGCTGTAGTAGAGCAGCGGGTCGTCCATGGCCAGATCGACCAGGCAGGTGTCGTCGAAGGCCACCCACTTGTGCGGCTTGTTCATGTCGGAGGTGTCGGTGATGACATACGCCCACGAGGTCTCCGACCCGGTGCCCGCGGTGGTGGAGATCGCGATGTGCTTGGGGTTCTCCTTGTTGGTGGCCTTCGAGAAGCCCTCGAACTCGTTGATGTTGCGCCCGTCGTGCGCGATGACCATTCGGGCGCCCTTGGCGGCATCGTGACTCGAGCCGCCGCCGACGGAGATGATGCCGTCGCACTTCTCGCTCTGATAGAGCGCCGCGGCGTCCATGCAGTTGTAGTCCTTGGGGTTCGACTCGACCTTGTCGTAGAGAACGACGTCGACACCTTGGTATTCGATCTTGCCGACGAGCTCTTCGATGATCCCCGACCCGCGCAGACCGGTGGTCATCAGCAGGACACGGCTCATGCCGAGGTTCTTGGCCTCGACTCCGAGCATGTCGTGCGCGCCGACACCGAGTTTCGCGTTGGGGAAGGGATGGAAATCCTTGATCGGGAAGTCCCAGATCTGGTTCAGCTCGATGGCCATGACGGTCGATCTCCTTGCATCGCTGTGGGGTGACACTTCGAGGATGTCGTCGGCATCACACCTCACACAAGAACACCTGAACATATAATCAGATGTTCAGTCCAGCAGGTGAGTGGGGAACTGTCCGGTCGGACAGGGCGAGCCCGTCGTCGTGGGTGGGCGACCTGCCGACGAGGTGAAGAGCCGATGACGGGTGTGGTCGTTGCACGGCGGCGTCGGGACCGATGGGATAGGACTGGACACGTATGGGCCCGATCGACGCGGAGGTAGTGATGAACACACGAGGTACCAAGCTGGCGGTCATCGGGGCAGGCGCGGTGGGGACGGCGGTCGCCTACGCGTCGTTGATCCGCGGCGTGGCACGCACCATCGCGCTGATGGACATCAACACCGCAAAGGTCGAGGCCGAGGTTCTCGACATGTCGCACGGACTCGAATTCGTCCCGCGCACCGACATCATCGGCGGCGACACCATGGACGTCGTCGCCGACTCCGACGTCGTGGTGTTCACCGCGGGCGCGAAGCAGAAGCCCGGACAGTCGCGGCTCGAACTCGCCGAGGCGACCATCGGTCTGACGCGGGCGATCCTGCCCAAGGCCGTGGAGGCCGCGCCGAACGCGGTGTTCATCATGGTGACCAATCCGGTCGACATCGTCACCAATGCGGCCCTGAAGATCAGTGGGCTGCCCAACAATCAGTTGTTCGGGTCGGGCACGGTACTGGACTCGTCGCGCCTGCGGTTCCTCATCGCCCAGCACGCCGGAGTGGCCGTGCAGAACGTGCACGCCTACATCGCCGGCGAGCACGGCGATTCGGAGATCCCCCTGTGGAGTTCGGCGGCCATCGGTGGCGTCCCGCTGAGGGAATGGAAGCCGCTACCGGGCTACGAGCCGATCGATGAGGAGGTGCGCCGGCGCATCGCGCACGAGGTGGTGCACGCCGCGTACAAGATCATCGACGGCAAGGGTGCCACCAACTACGCGATCGGCCTGGCGACCACCCGCATCGTGGAGGCGGTACTCAACAACGAACACCGGGTGCTGCCGGTGTCGACGCTGGCGACCGGGTTCGAGGGCCTCGACGACGTGTGCCTGTCGCTGCCGTCGCTGGTGGATCGCACCGGATGTGCGCAGCGCCTCGACGTCAGTGTCGACGACACCGAGCGTGCGGGTCTGATGGCCTCGGCGGACACCCTGCGGAACATGCAGAAGCAGTTCGGTTTGTGACGGTCGCCGATCGGCAACGGCCCTGCCACGCTCAGGCGAGCGCGGTCTGGATGGCGTTCTGGTAGCGCTTCTGCTGGTCGGCGGAGGTGCCGGCCGGGAAGTCGACGACGACGTTGAGGACCTGGAACGACTGCAGGTGCGCGCCGAGATAGATCTCCGCGCGCCCGGTGGTCTGGAACTGCATCAGGGTGAACTGATCGGTCGCGAGCGCTGAGGTACACCCCGCGCTCGGGCAGACCTGTGCGGTCACGATGTGCTGATTGGTGACGGGTAGACCCTGCCTCGACACCTCGTCGGCGGTGTTGGTGAGCGTGCGGGGATTGACGTTGTTGTCGACACTGCGCGAGGCGGTGTCGGCGCCCGTCGGGTCGTCGGGGCGCGCGCACGCCGCGGGTAGCAGGGCGCCGCAGCAGATCGCCAGCACGGCCACCGCACGCCGTATCGTCATCGACCCCATGTCGTGCTCCCGTCGTCGCATCCTGTCTCGGCCACGACGTTACTGGTGCGGTGACGACCGACGGTCGGCACCCGGGCCGGGCGCCCGGATTGTCGGGGCGGGTGGCCCGGTCAGGTCTCCTGCAGGAGGACCGGATCGGCGGTGACCTGTGTCACCGGTCCGGTGAACCACTTCTTGACCGACAGGTGCCAGTACACGTACAGCGCGACGAGGGCGCCGCCGACCAGCAGCGGCGTGTAGTTGACGTACTTCCATGCGAATCCCGGATCCCACGGCATGCCGCCCAACGACGTCGGGAACATGGCGATGATCGAGGTCAACGCGATCTCGGCGAGTGCCAGCGGGGCGATCCACTTGTACTTCGAGCCCAGTGTCCACGAACCGGATTCGAAGGAATCACCTGCGCGCCAACGGAAATAGATGGGCACCGCGAAACACAGATACAGCCCGACGACGCCGATCGAGACCACCGCGAAGAACGCGACCGGGACCGGTGCACCGTTGATGTCGACGGCGACGAGGGCCGGAAGTGTGATGATCGCGGCCACCGCGGCGGTCACGATGACGGCGTATGCGGGAATCCCCTTGGCGTTCACCTGCTTCCAGATCCGGTGGCCGGGAACGGCGCCGTCGCGGCTGAAGGCGAACATCATCCGCGACGCACTCGTCTGGCAGGCGGCCGTGCAGAACAACTGGCCCGCGGTGGAGATCAGCAACACCACACCCGCCCACCGGGAGGTGAGGGCCTGGGTGAAGATCGTCGCCACCGCGCCGCCGCTCTTGGACACCCCGTCGGCGTCCTGTACCGCGAAGAGAAAGCTGAGCAACAGAATCCAGCCGCCGATCGCCGAATAGGCGATCGAGCGCCAGATGCCTTTGGCCGCAGCACCGGCGGCGCCCTTGGTCTCCTCGGAGATGTGGGCCGACGCGTCGTAGCCGGTGATCGTGTACTGCGTCAGGATCGCCGAGATCGGCAGGACGTACAGGATGAATCCGGCGTGTGAGGTGGCACCGCCGAAGATCCCGGAATTGTTGACGGTGCGGGCGAACACGTCGGAGAACGACGCGTGCTGATCCGGCACCAGGAAGAGGATGAGAATCACTGCCGCGGCACCGAAGACGTGCCACCACACCGACACGTTGTTGATCATCGACAGCAGATGCCCGGAGAAGATGTTGATCAGTGCCGCGGCGATGAGAATGATGACGAAGATGATGAACACCCGGGTGAGACTGTAACCGGCCAACCATGATTCGCTGAATGTGCCGATGGTGAGGTCGACGAAGGTCGCTGCGCCGTAGGCCACCGAGGCGAGGATGGCGACCAGACCGATGAGGTTGAGCCAACCGGTGTAGAAGCCGGCCTTGGAGCCGCCGAGTTTGGACGCCCACCAATAGATTCCGCCGGAGGTCGGATACGCCGAGACGAGTTCGGCCATGCAGAAGCCGATGAGCAGGATGAACACCGACACGATGGGCCAGCCCCATGCGATCGCCGCGGGGCCGCCGTTGTTCCAGCCCAACCCGAACGAGGTGAAACATCCGGACAGGATCGAGATGATGGAGAACGAGATCGCGAAGTTGGAAAAGCCCGACCACGAACGGTGCAGCTCCTGGGTGTAGCCGAGCCGGGCGAGGTGGGCCTCGTCCTCGTTGAGAATTTCGTGCCCTTCGGGCATGGCGCGCCTCCATCGTCTCGGCCGAGAGGTGAAGCGCCGTTGCTGCACTGGTGATCAGTGCAGACGATAAGCCCGGGAGTCGAGTACCGCTGCCCGATATCCGATAGATCCGATTTGCCGTTTATGGGGGAGACTCACCTGTCGGGTTCGGCGAGGGAGTCGGCACGCGGCTGGTCGACGATTGCGCGGAGTGCGGCGACGTGCCCGTCGAACGCCTCGCGTCCGGTCGGGGTGAGCCGGGCGCGCACAGTACGGCGTCGCCCCGTCGACGGTCGCTCGGTGCTGACGTAACCGGCTGACTCGAGAGTGGTGAGTTGTTTGGACAGTGCCGAATCTGACAGTGCCAGACGCTCTTTCAGGTAGGAGAACTCGGCCCAGTCGGTGGCCGCGAGGGTCGCGACGAGGGACAGTCGGGTGCTGGGGTGGATGATCTCGTCGAAGCGTGGCACGGTCACGGCAACACCCGGTGACGGATCGTGGTGAAGATGGTGTTGCCGCCGAAGCCGATTGCGGCACCGACGATCACCGCGGCCCAGGTGGCGGCATGGGTGGCGCCGTCGGCGTCGAGGCCGAATCCGAGGCCGATGGTGCATGCCACGGCGACGAGCAGGATGGCGATGACGATCAGCGGAATGCGGCGGTCGGTGACGGAGCGGCGCAGTTGCACGGTGCGTCGCGCGCGTCGGCCGTCGAGCAGGCGGGAGGCGGCGATGGAGTGTCCCACGGCGAAGGCCACGGTGGCGACGGTGGCTACCCACACCGGGGAGAAGTCGGTCAGGATGCCGAGGACGATCCATCCGAGTCCCATGATCGACCAATAGATCTGCGGCAGGCCGACCTCGTCGGCGACGCGCCGACGAGCGGAATCGACGTCGGTGAGTGCAGCTCGTGCCTGCTCGGGAGTGATGTCGGACATGGCGGCCTACTTTCGCTCATGGGTTTCCTGCCTGGAAAGTAGTTTCCACTTTCCTACTGGGAAAGTCGATGGGTGACCGACTCGACCGAAAAAACTCGGCGCCGAGTGGAACCGATCGGCCGTCGAAATAGTCTGATTCATATGCGCGACGACAAACTGCTCACCCGAATCGCGGGGCTCCTGCGGCAGGCGGAGAACACCGACAACCCACACGAGGCCGAGACGTTCATGGCTGCCGCACAGCGGCTGGCCACCGCCTCGGCGATCGACCTGGCGCTGGCGCGGGCCCACGACCCGGCCGCCCGAACCACGACCCCGATCTCGCGGCAGATCGCCATCGGCGAGACCGGCAAACGCGGACTGAAGACCTACGTGCAGTTGTTCGTGGCGATCGCGCGGGCCAACGATGTCACCGTAGACGTCGCCGGCAACTCGACGTTCGTCCTCGCGTACGGTTTCGAATCCGACATCGACACGTGTGAGGCCCTGTATACGTCCCTGGTGGTGCAGATGGTGACGGCCAGTGATGCCTACCTCCGCTCGGGCGACTACCGCAACGAGACGTCGGCCCGGGTGGTGCGGCGCGGTCAGGGCTGGCACACGCGGAAGGTGGTGGAGCGAAAGCCCTTGGCCCCCATCACCGCGCGGCTCAATTTCCAGTCGGCGTTCGCCGAGCGGATCGGCGTCAGGTTGGCGCAGGCGCGTGACGAACAGCGACAGGAGGCGATCGCCGCCGACGCGGAGTCGACGCCCCCGGGTGACGGCCGACCGTCGACGTCGACGGCCATCGTGTTGCGTAACAAGGAGATCGAGGTCACCGACTTCTACAAGAGTGCGTCCCAGGCGCGCGGCACGTGGCGTCCCACGAGTGCCTCGGCCGGATACTCCGAGGGCGCTCGGCGCGCCGGAGACCGAGCGGGACGGCGCGCCAAGATCGGCGCCGACCCCGAATTCGGGGCACCCCGAGGAGCTCTCGAACGATGACGCGTCACGGATGTCGATCGTCGGCTGCCGCCGGCTGATCGGGCAGGGCGAAGGGGCTCGGTGGCACGGGCACGGGGACGGGGACTCCGGTGAACGTTCCGACGCGTCTGCCCCAGACGCCGTCGTCGGTCGCGACGGCGTGCACGACGGTGGCGCTCACGACGAGGATCGCGGCGTAGAAATACAGCCAACTGATCGCGAGGAACACCATGCCCAGCGTGCCGAACCGATTGACTGTTGCGGGGACGGTCTCGGGCAACACGATTCGGCTGCCGATGAGGTACACCGTGATCAGCGCGCCGGTGAGGGCGCCGTTGACCGCGAGCAGACGCATCGGCACCTGATGCGACACCATCAGGCGCGGCACCACGGTCCACAGCGCCCACCACGTCACGAAGCTGGCGAGGACCACGATCGTCAGACCGAGCGGCCCGACACCGTGATAACGGACTCCGAAGATGCTGATGTCGCCGAGCGGGGTGATCAGACCCTGCACCATCACCGCGACCGGAATGAGGAAGATCACCGCGACCCACCGCCACCAGCCACGCCACGAGAGTTTGTTCACCCGGAAGGTTTGCATGTACATCCGCCCCAGAGCCCGGGCCAGCGACGTCGCACCGGCGATCGTCATCAGCGCGCCGATGACACCGAATGCGGTGGTCGTCGAGGTCGACAGAGAAGCATCGAGGCGAGTGGGGTTGACGCCCAGGTTGTTCAGGGCTTCGTCGAGATAGGTGCGCCCGACCGGCAGGGTGGTCAGCAGGATGACGATCGGCAGCACCGACGTGAACGCCTGCGCCGACAGCGTCATCGACCGATCCGACAGGCTCGCCGTCGCCAGCTCGCGCGTGATCCGCAGGATCACCGACGCGCCGGGCAGTGCGAGGGCCCGATCGGTGAGGTCGCCGGCACGCCCACGCCATCGCTCGTCGCGGCCGGACACCCCTGGCTTCATCGGCCGTCCTCCCTCATGTCGTGGCTGTGGAGATCGTAACCGTCGGCGTGCGGGGGTCCGGTTAGCATCGAGTCGATGACTGCGCGTGATTCGGGTCGGTCCCGACTGTATGAGGCCGAGCGGCTGGTGCACCGGATGTTCGATCGGGTGGGCTCGGCCCGAACCGTGCAGATCGCCGGCACCGAGCTGACCCTGCCCGCCGAGGCGCTGTTCTCCTCGGTGGAGTCGGTGCGCTCCTACGTCGAGCGGGTGTTGGCGATGAACTCGGTGCGACAACGCTTTCCGCGCGCATCGGAGCCGGTGACGGTCCGGGCCAGGGGAGGATACCGGGCGGCGGAATACCGGCGCGACATCGGTGAGATCGCCATCCCGGACTCCCGGGAAGGGCGCTGGGCGCTCCGGGAATTGGTCATCCTGCACGAGGTGGCACATCACCTCGACGACGCGACCGGACCGGCGCATGGCCGGGGTTTCGTGGTCACCCTCACCGACCTCGTCGGTGGGGTCCTCGGGCCGGAGGCGGCCTTCGTCTTTCGCGTGGTGCTGACCGACTCGGGTGTCGGCGCAGGACGCCGGAACGACAGCCCGCGGCGCATGCCTTAGCGTGAGTTCATGACGGTTTCTTCTCCCGGTCGGATCGAGCTGCCCGGTTCCTTCAACGTGCGCGACGTCGGGGGTCTGCCCACCGCTGACGGCCGCACGGTCAATGGCGGACTGTTGTTCCGCTCGGCGCATCTCGGCCGGCTCGACGACGCCGGCCGGGCAGCGTTGGACAGTCTCGGCGTCGACACGGTCATCGACCTGCGGTCGGGCCGAGAGTGTGAGGCAGAGGGCGCCGACGCGCTGCCCGATCACATCGAGGGGCTGGTTCTGCCGTTCCATCAGAATCCGGTCATCCCGACGTCGTCGCGGACCTTCTCGGCCGATGCTGCGCGCGAGCACCTGATCGAGGTCTACGGCACATACCCGACACTCGAGGGGGCCGGGCGGGCGATCCGAACGATCATCGGATCGGTCGCGCTCGGACGAACTGTCCTGGTGCACTGTTCGGCGGGCAAGGACCGCACCGGGTGGGCGGTGGCTGCCGCATTGCGTGCAGCGGGTGTCGTCGAGGACGCCATCGAATCCGACTACCTGCGCAGTAATGACGCGGTCGAGGATCTGCGGGCGATGCTCGCGCGCCGGTATCCCGACGCGGACATCCCCGCCGATTATCTGGGTGTGCGCACCGACTATCTGCGTGCGGCCGACGAGGCGATGATCGCCGCACATGGTGATCCGGCGGGCTACCTGGCTGCCTGTGGCGTCGACGCAGACACGCTCGGGCGGTATCGGGAGCGCGTGGTCATGTGACCTGAACCACGCGATATCCACCAGCTGTTGTGGCCTGCTGTTCACCGCACGTTACTACCTCTCGCTACGGTTGATCCGAATCGACTCCGGACACGTGAGGGGTGGCATCGTGGAGTTCAGACACCTGGCCTCGTTCATCGCCATCGCCGAAGAACTCCACTTCGGCAAAGCGGCAGCGCGCCTTCATCTCACGCAACCCTCACTGAGCGCTCAGCTCCAGAAACTGGAGAAGTCTCTGGGGGTGCAGCTCGTCGTTCGAAACTCGCACGAGGTCCGACTGACCTCCGCGGGCGAGGACTTCGAGGCGCACGCGCGACTCATCATGCGGCAGATGGAGCAGGCGGCCAGCTCGGCGCAGTCGACCGCGGCCGGACTGTGCGGCTCGTTGAACGTCGGCTACAACATGCCCGCGGGTCGCTACATCCTCCCGTACGCGATGGCACGGATGAGCAGGGAGCACCCCGACATCTCGATCTCGCTGTGGGAAAAGCGAACCGGGCCCCAACTCGCCGGTCTCGTGGACCGGTCGCTCGATCTGGCGCTGGCCTATGGGCGTCCGCACGGGGCGCACTTCCGGCACCGCCGACTTCTTGCGAACATCCCGATCGTGGCCATCGTCGGCCGCAGCCACCGCTGGGCCGGCCGCAAGGTGGTCCGCTTCTCCGATCTGGCCGGCGAACAGTGTTTGATGTTCGGCCGTGACCAGACCCCGGCGATGTACGACGCGATCTTCAATGCGGCCGCGGATTGCGGCATCGAGGTCAGCGTCGCCCAGTCGGCCGACGATCCGGGTGCCACCGCCCACATGGTCACCGCCAAACCCCTCGTGGGGTTCGCGTCGTTGCCTCGTGCTGTTGCGGTCGGGCTCGGTGCCACCGGACCGGACCCCGTTGCGGTGAAACTGGTCGATCCGGTTCCGGTGCTCGACCTGTATGCGGTGTGGCGTGCGGAGGAGACGAACGCTGCAGTGGCACATTTTCTGGATTGCATCGAGGTGAACGGTCCCGAAGAGCACCGCATGGTGGGCTGAATTCGTCCACGACGATAGGCGATTTCGTTCGCGCGGTAGCTGTTTGGCCGTTGCCCCACCGTCGGGATACGACGAAAATCGGTGGTATGAAACCTATTTCGTTCGGCCCGGGACTCGAATTACCCGACCCGTGCTCGTTGTATCCGATGGTCGCCAAGGTGTCCAGCCGTGGTCTGGATCAGCTGTCACTCGGTGACGGCCGGCGTCGTCACAGTCGCGCAGAAGTGATTGCCGACGTGGAGCGCGTCGCGAGCGCGCTGTTGCATTGCGGTGTCGGAGCGGGTGATCGGGTTGCGGTGCTGGGACGCACGGGACTCGACTGGGCGATCATCGATCTGGCGGTGCTCGCTGTCGGAGGCGTGATCGTGCCGATCTACCCCACTTCGTCGGCAGCGCAGATCGCGCACATCGTTGCCGACTCGGGGGCGACCGCGTTCTTCGGCGAGACCGACGACGATCTCGAACGGCTCAGGGTTGCCGGCGCCGGGCAACCGTGGCTGTTCGCCGAGGTCTCCGCCTGGAAGCCCACGCGGCATCCCGAACTGCTCGAACGGATCGGTGCGGTGCGCGCCGACGACCTCGCGATGATCGTCTACACCTCCGGGACCACGGGCGCGCCCAAGGGCGCAATGATCACACACCGAAACATGTATGCCTCCGCGGCAAACACCGTCAAGCAGACCGAGGGCATCTTCGACGGCGTGACCGCACTCGGCCTCCCGCTGTCCCACGTATTCGGCCAGACGATCCTGTTCGCGTGTCTACTCGCGGGCACCTCGACTCATCTGTTTCCCGGAATTCCGCAACTGATCGCCGGGCTCGACTCGATTCGGCCCGATTTTCTCGCTCTCGTACCGTATGCGCTGGAGAAGATGCGCAAGGCCGACAACGGTACCCCGTCGACCGACCGATGGGGTTCTCGTTTGCGCTTCGTGATCTCCGGAGGTGCCTCGCTCGACGAGTCCACGGCGCGATTCTTCGCGCAGCACGGAGTCACGATACTCAACTGTTACGGCATGACCGAGGCGGCCACCGCTGTCACGGTCAGCGCACCGTCGACCAACAGGATCGGTACGGTGGGTCGCCCGATCCCCGGCACCGAGGTGGCGATCGCCGACGACGGCGAGGTGCTGGTTCGTGGCGCGAATGTGAGTCCCGGGTATTGGGGGTCGGCATCGGTGCAGCACATGGTGGATTCCGAGAAGTGGTTGCACACAGGTGATCTGGGTCGAATCGATGATGGCTATCTGCAGATCACGGGTCGGCGCAAGGAAATCCTGGTGACCTCCGGTGGCAAGAATGTTGCACCGACGGTCCTCGAGGACCGGGTCCGGCTGCATCGGCTCGTCAGCAATTGCATCGTGATCGGCGACGGCAAACCGTTCGTGACCGCTTTGATCACGCTCGACACCGCTGCGCACGAACGCTGGTGCGCGGCCACCGGCAGCGGTCCGGGCCTCGACGACGACGATCTGCGCGTCGAGCTGCAGCAGGGTGTCGACGACGCCAACTCGTTGGTGTCGCGGGCCGAGGCGATCCGTGGCTTTCTGGTCGTACCCGGTGATTTCACCGTGGAATCCGGTCTGCTGACGTCCTCGCTCAAGCTTCGGCGGGCGGCGATCGAGGCCGCGTACTCCGACGCCGTCGACGCCCTGTACGGGACGGCCACCGGACGGACGGCCTGACCGTCCGTGGTCGGGGCCACCGGGTGTCCTCCGAGGGAACGATAGAGCGCAGCAATGGTGCGATGGGCAAGCGTTGTTCGTCCGGGCCTGCCCATTCCGCCGGAGGCATGCTGTGGGCATCACCCTACCGGCCTGGACCGAACGAGCCGAGGGCGACCAAAACCGAACAGCGAAAGGACTTTCCGATGTATGACGTCATTGTGGTAGGCGCCCGGGCGGCAGGTGCACCCCTCGCGATGCTGCTCGCTCGCCGTGGGTTCCGCGTGCTGGCGGTCGACCGGGCCCGTTTTCCGAGCGACACGATCTCGACCCATTACATTCACCAGGCCGGACTGGCACGTCTGCGTGACTGGGATCTGCTGGATACGTTGGTGGCCACGGGATGTCCGCCGGTCCGTCATCTCAACTTCACCTACACCGACATCACTCTCGCCGGTTTCGCCGACCCGATCAGCGGGATCGACGCCGTGTACTGTCCGCGTCGCACCGTTCTCGACGAGATACTCGTCGACGCGGCACGACGCTCCGGCGCGGAGGTGATGGAGGGATTCACCGTCACCGACCTCCTCGAGGAGAACGACTCGGTGGCCGGAATCCGTGGCCGCGACGGTGACGGGCGATCCGTCGAGTTCCGGGCGCCATTGGTGATCGGCGCCGACGGAGCGGGATCGACCGTGGCCAAACTGGTTGGCGCACAGATGTACAAGCACGCTCCTGCCGGATGTTTCATCTTCTACTCCTACTACAGCGGCCTGGACTGGGGCATGCAGCACCGGACCGGATTCGGCGAGCAGCAGTTCGGGTCGTGGCCCACCAACGACGGTCTCTCGCTGGTCGCGGTGATGCGCCGCCGCGACCGATTCCGGGACTTCCGTGCCGATCCCGATGCCGGTGTGCAGGAGATCGTCGATGCGGTTGACCCGGTGTACGGCGAACAACTGCGCGAGAACGGTGAGCGAGCCGAGCCTTTCCGGCCGATGCTGTACCCCGACAACTACTTCCGTCGTTCCCACGGACCCGGATGGGCGTTGGTCGGCGACGCCGGTTACCACAAGGATCCATTCACCGGTCTCGGTATCACCGACGCGTTCAAGAACGCGGAACTGCTCGCCGATCGGATCACCGAGGGCTTCGGTGGCGCGCGGCCGATGGCCGAGGCGCTCGAATCGTACGAACTCGAACGTGATGCCGCGAGCGTGCACAGCTTCGATTTCACCGTCGCCATCTCCGACCTCTCCCTGACGCCGTACCACGACTCGGTGTTCCGCGCCGCCAGCCACAGTCCTCGGTACACCAAGAAGTTCTTCGGCCACATCGGTGGCGGGATCTCCGCGGAAGAGTTCTTCGATCCGGAGGCACTCGCGGAGCTGTACCGCGAGGTGGACCTGCCCGAGGCCGACCGGCATCTGGTGCCGGCATGAGTGGCGCTGGTGTGGTGACCCTCGGCGACAGTTTCGTCGAGGGGCGAGGAGATCTGCGCGGCAACCTTTTCCACGGTTGGGTCCCGAGATTCGCGGGGCAATTGGGGGTACCGGCATCGCGTGTGCTCAACCTGGGTGCCCACCAGGCGACCACCACCACGGTGCTCGACGAGCAACTCGGGCATGCGGTGCGCCAACTCGCCACCCATGCCGCCGTCGTCGGGGTGGTGGTGGGTGTCAACGATCTCGTCAGCGACTACGACCCGCGACGGTTCGAACACAACCTGCAGACGATCTTCACTCGCCTCGCCGCGACGCGAGCTGTGGTGTTCACCGCCAACTATCCGGATATTCCTGCGCGACTGCCGGTACCCGACCGATTCCGGGACCTGCTGCGTGCCCGCTTCGCCGAGGCCAATCATCTGTTGGCCGGTGTCGCCGCGACAACCGGTACGGAGTTGATCGATCTCGCCGCCGACAGCGCGTGGACCCGTGCGGAGATGTGGAGTCCCGATGGGCTGCATCCGAGCCCACGCGGGCACGCCGACTTTGCCGAACAGGCCGTCGCGGCGGTGTCGGCGCGTACCGGCACGATCGTCGCCGCCTGACCAACCCGCACCGCGCATGCCCCGGCGTGCGCGCGTTGACCTGCACTCACTTTCGCCAAGGAGAACCCGTGACCACCGTGCCTTCCGCCGATGTCGGCGCGCCCACCGGCGCCGACACCGATCGTCATGTCCAGCGCAGACTCGCGCGCAATCCCATCGCCATCGTCGGTATGTCCGGGCTGTTGCCGCAGGCGGCCGATCTGGGCCAGTACTGGCAGAACATCGTCGACGGCGTCGACTGCACCACCGAGGTGCCGGACTCACGGTGGAGCCTCGACGACTACTTCGATGCCGATCCGTCCGCTCCGGACAAGACCTATTCGCGACGCGGGGCCTTCTTGCCGGATGTTGCATTCGATCCGTTGGAGTTCGGGCTGCCCCCCAATCAGCTCGAGGTCACCAGCACCATGCAAACGCTGAGTCTCGGTGTGGCGCGCGATCTTCTGCTCGATGCGGGCGCGCCCGGCTCCGAGTGGTACGACCCGAGCCGTACCGGTGTGGTGCTCGGCACCACCGGGCCCGTTCCGCTGATGCATCCCTTGGCCGCACGGTTGTCCACCCCGGTGCTCAGAGAGGTGGCGCGTAGTTGCGGGATCTCCGACGACGATGCCGATCGTCTTGCCGAGAAGTTCACCGCGGCGTTCGCGCCGTGGGAGGAGAATTCGTTCCCGGGGCTGCTCGCCAATGTGGTGGCCGGGCGTATCGCCAACCGGCTCGGTCTCGGCGGAATGAACTGTACCGTCGACGCCGCATGCGCTGCGTCTCTCGCCGCGATCCGTACCGCGGTGGCCGAATTGGTCGACGGACGCGCGGACACCATGATCACCGGTGGCGTCGACACCGAGAACTCCATCTTCATCTACATGTGTTTCAGCAAGGTCGGCGCGCTGTCGAAGACCGACGCGATCAAGCCCTTCTCCGACAACGCCGACGGCACCCTGCTCGGCGAGGGCATCACCATGCTGGCGCTGCGCCGGCTGTCCGACGCGCAGCGCGATGGCAACCGGATCTACGCCGTCATCCGTGGTCTGGGGTCCTCCAGCGACGGCCGGTCCAAGAGCATCTACGCCCCGCGCGCCGAGGGACAACTCGTCGCATTGCGGCGCGCGTACGCCGATGCCGAATGCTCGCCGACGTCGGTGGAGCTGTTCGAGGCGCATGCCACCGGAACCGCGGTCGGGGACCGCACCGAACTCACCGCTCTCGGCGAGCTTCTCGCCGACGGGTCGGAGACCCGGTTCGCCGCCGTCGGAAGCGTGAAATCGCAGATCGGCCACACCAAGGGGGCAGCGGGCACCGCGAGTGTGATGAAACTGGCTCTCGGACTGCATCATCGGGTGTTGCCGGGAACCATCAACGTTGCCGCACCGAACGCCGCGATCACCGCCGACAGCCCCTACTACGTCAACACACGTACCCGGCCGTGGATTCGTGACCCCCACCGGCCGGTACGGCGTGCGGCCGCATCGGCGATGGGGTTCGGTGGCACCAACTTCCACGTCGTACTCGAGGAGGCACCCGGTTCGCTCGGCGCGACCCGACCACTGCACTCGGTGGCTCGCGCACACCTGTGGCATGCGCCGGACGTGGCCACCTTGATCGACCGGGTGCGCACCGAGTCGCCGGTGGACGGTGACGTCCCGGCGGACGAGGTACGCGTGGGTTTCGTCTCGTCCGACGACGCGAACGCCGAGTATCTGCGGGAGGTGACCGTCGAGCAACTCATCGCGCAGCCCGGCGCGTCGTCGTGGCGGCACCCGGAGGGGATCTATGAACCGCCCCGGGTTTGTCGGAGGCTCTCGAACCTGTGAAGGATGAAGAGCATGGCAGCACCACG
>NZ_MVPX01000095.1:0-1898 GCF_002043085.1 Gordonia sp. i37
GAGGAGAAGGACGAGGCTCTGGTCGCTGCGGAGGCGGCGATGGCGGCGGCCGGGATCTCCGGTGGTGGCACGAAGGAGGATTTCACCGAGATCATTCCGCAGGTCCAACCGAATCCGGGTATGCCCGAACGCAAGGCTGTCGCCCGTCACCGCGAACGCGTCCTGGAACTGCTGCCGTCGTTGCCGGACAACGCTCAGCGCGCGATCCGCGAGTCGATGGCGCAGGAGGACGAGATCCGCGCCCAGGCACAGGCCCACGGTCGTCATGCCGGTGACGACGAGCCGACTGTGGTCCTCGACGCGGTGGTCTGACAGCTCATGATGACCGTCAGGACTGGTCGGTCGGCCGATGCCGACCGGTCCTGGCGGCTTCGCGATTTCGCCGGGCGCATCCGGCGACGCTGTTAGCGTTACGACGTCACCGATCACGCGCCGAAGGAGCCAACGATGTCACTCCGCGAAGTCGAGTTCACCTCGAGTAATCAACGGGACACGATCTACGGGTGGATCTACGAGCCGGTGCGTCCGGCCCGGGGCATCATCCAACTGATCCATGGTCTGGGCGAACACTCGCGACGGTATCTCCCGCTGATCACCAGGTTGTTGGATGCGGGGTTCGTCGTGGCGGCCGACGATCACGCCGGGCACGGCAAGACGGCGATGTCGTCGGGCATCTGGGCCGACGCCGGTGATCGGGCCGATCAGGTGGTCGTGGACGATGAACGCTCGCTGCGTTCGATTGTGCGCGAACGTCATCCCGATCTGCCGTATGTGATCTTCGGGCACTCGTGGGGGTCGATGATCGCGCGCGGACTGGTGAGTGGGGACAGTGATCAGGTCGACGGGCTGATTCTGTGTGGTATCGCAGCGGGGATTCACGGCATCGAGAATCTGCTCGACCGCCAGGCTCTCGCCGCCGAGACCGATACTGCCGCGCCTGCGTCCGAGGCGTACGTGGTGTCGATGTTCGACGGGTTCATCTCCCGCTATGAGCCGGGATCCGGCCCGACGGCGTGGGTGGCCCGCGACCCCGACGTCGTCCGTGATCACGCCATCGACCCGCTGAACAACTTCGGCGCCCCGATGTCGGTGCGGTTCCTCCGCGGATTCGTCGACCTCTACGACGCCGCCAATGCTGCCGACTGGTACCGGTCGATACGTGCTGATCTTCCGGTGTTGATCCTCGCCGGCGACGGCGACCCGGTTACCAACTTCGGTGAGGGTGCCTACCATGTGGCCAATCAGCTTGCGCTGAGCGGACATCCGGACGTCCGCACCCGTGTGTACACCGGCTTCCGGCACGAGGTTCACAACGAGCCCGAGATCCGTGACGAAGTAGCCGGAGAGATCATCGATTTCGCGAGTCGCTGCGTCGAACGGTGACCTGAACCCGGGTTCCGGGCCACCGTGGACCGAATCCAGCGCCGGTGCAGTCGGTCTCGAGGCTCGCCGCACGCGGCTCGCACCTCGACCAGCGGGGGATGACGCAGGCCATCGAAGGATGCGCGCGTCTTTCCCGCCTGACGATCGGATGCTGACGCCCTTCCCACCCGGTGGCCGCCCTACCCGATGGACGGGCCCTTCCCGCCCGGTGGTCGAGGTGCCGAGGAGCGCCAGCGACGAGCCGCGAGACCTGTTGTGCCGATGGGTATCTGAGCCACGGGCACGACACCTCGACCATCGGGAGGGGACTATCACTATGGAGTTCTCAAACAACAGATGCGGTCCCGGCCAGGCCGGGTGCGGGGAATCAGGTTGTGGGGCAGCGTGGGTCAGGCTGCTGCGTCGTCGAGTCGCATGGTCCGGCGGTGATACGACGGCACTGGTCGTCGTTTCGGGTCGATGCTGGCGGGTGGGATCAACCAGGGGTGTCGGTCGAATCCCATGATGATGTCCCA
>NZ_MVPX01000096.1:0-31100 GCF_002043085.1 Gordonia sp. i37
GGTTCCCGCAGCTGCCGAGCTTGGGTCCGGAACAACTCGGTACGGCCCGCTCCCTCGATCAGATCGTCGCGCTGCTGACCACCGGTGGTGATGCCGACCCAAAAGGTGAGGCCCCGCGTGACGGGGCACCGACGTCGGACTCCGCTGTTCGGCGTCACTTCATCGCGACGGCGGAGCTGCCGCCGATCGATCGCGCCGTCCGCCCATTCGGCGACCAGCCCGTCGCCGTGGTCCTCGGCATCGGGGTCTTCGACGACCGGGCGCAAGCCATCGCCGAGGCATTGCGGGCCGACGGCTGGCGGGTCGCCGAGTCGACCCGACCGGTCGTCGACGCCCCCGACGCCACCGACCACTCGGGCGCCCCGAGCGACGATTCGGTGGTGCCAGAACCGATGGACCTGTGCGTGATGGTGCTCCCCACCGGGACCGATGAGGATGCGTCGGCGATGGGTGGACTGGCCGAGACGGCCGCCCGGCTCGAGGAGGCGATTCTCGCCGCCGGCACCGTGGTGGAGGGGCTCGTCACACGGGCCGAGCACACCGGACGTCGTGCCGGGCTGGTGACCGTCACCGCGGTGGACGGTCACCTCGGGCTCGCACCGGCTGACGTGCTGCGCGGCTGCGGCCCACTTCCGGACGCGGTGTCGGCGAGTGTCGCCGGAGTAGGCGGTCTGGTGAAAACGGTTGCGGCCGAACATCCTGCGCTCTTCGTCCGGGCGCTCGACGTGGATGAGCGGCTCGACGCGCAGGGGTGTGCGAGACACGTGCTGGCCGAGATCACCGACGGCGCGACCGACGTCGTCGAGGTGGGGATCGACGCAGCGGGGCGGCGGCGCACCCTGGTGCCGCACCGGGGCCACCACCGACACTCGTCGACGCCGATCGCGGAGAACCCGGAGGTCGACCGGCTCACGGCCGACGACGTGGTGGTGGTCAGTGGTGGTGCACGTGGCATCACCGCGCTGTGTGTCGAGGCGCTCGCCGAACGCTGCGACGCACGGTTCGTCCTGATGGGCCGCACCCTCCTCGCGGACGAACCGGAATGGGCGCGGGGTGTCGCCGACGCCGGGCTGCGTGCCGCAGCCATCGCTGCGATGGCCTCCTCTCGTCCGACACCGGCCGAGATCGGGAGGTCCTGTGCCGCAGTGCTGGCCGGACGTGAGATCGCCGCGCTCCTGCGCCGACTCGGCACCGACGGCTCGTCGCCTCGGGTGCGCTACGTCAGTGCCGACATCGCCGATGCGGAGTCGGTTTCTGCCGCGCTGGCCCCGCTCCGAGCGGAGATCACCGCTGTCGTGCACGGTGCGGGAGTGCTCGCCGATGCACCTCTGATGTCGAAGACACGCGACCAGATCCGCTCGGTGTTCGCGCCGAAACTCCTCGGTCTCGGTGCCCTCCTCGATGCGCTGGGTGCCGATGCCGACGACTCACCACTGCGGAGCCTGGTGCTGTTCACCTCGGTCGCGGGCCTGTACGGCAATGCCGGACAGGCCGACTACGCCGTGGCGAATGAGGCGCTGGTGCGCTTCGCCGCGCGGTGGAAGGCTCGCCACCCCGACCGTCACGTGACCGCGATCGACTGGGGAGCGTGGGACGCCGGGATGGTCGACGAGTCGCTTCGTGCCCACTTCGTGGCGCGTGGGGTGACCCTACTACCGCCGGAGGTCGGCGTGCGTGCCTTCACCGAGCAGTACGGGCAGCACCGACGCGACGACACCGCGGTTCTCATCGGGGAAGACGCATCCCTCTGCCCCACAATCGAACCCGACCGGTCGGTGGAGGTCGTTCGTTCGCTCACCGAACTCGCGCGGCAGCCTGTGCTGCTGGCACACCGCATCGGTGCGCATCCGGTTCTGCCTGCGACCTTCGCCATCGGTGCGATGATCGGCGTGGCCGAACGAAGTGCGCCGGGACGGACAATCCGCCGCGTCGAGGGATTCGAGGTGTTGCGCGGCATCGTGTTCGACGATGCTCCACTCGAGGCGCCGAACGTCGAGATCGTTCCCGCACAGGGCCGGCTCGTCGCATCGATCACCACCGCCGCCGATCGAGGCCCGGTACCGCGGTATCGGGCGAACCTCTTCGATTCGGCCCCCGGACCGGACCGATCGGTCGTGGCGTTGCCCGACGACTTCGGCACGGGGGCCTCGGGCAACGAATTGTATTGCGATGCAGTCCAGTTCCACGGGCCCGCGCTGCAGGGCATGCGGCAGATCTGGCGGCCGTCCCCGGACACGGTGATTGTCGAGTGCTCACGTCCGCAACCGGTCGATCCGAAGGACGATTCGGTGATCATCGACGCCTATCGAGGTGCCCTGCACGATTCCGTACTCGCCGATCTGGTGCTGCAGGTACCGCCGGTGCTGGGCCATCAGCTCCGTGGTGGGGCCTGGTTGCCGCTCGGAGTGGGTGCGTGGACCCACCTCCACCCACTGCCCGATACCGACCCGTTCCTGGTGGTCGCCGGCCACCCGAGGGTCGCCGACACCCGGGTGATCTGTGACGTCACCGTCTACGACACCGCACACACGATGCTCGCGCACCTCGGTGACGTCACGGTGGTCACCACCGCCGATCTCTCCGACAAGTTCAGTGACTCAGTGAGGCAATGGAATCCATGACCACTTTTGACGAGACCACTTTTGACGAGACCACTCTTCATGAGACCACGGTCGAACAGACCGGTTTCGACGACACCACATTCGACGACGACGGCGCTCTCGACCTGATCGCCTTCGACGGCCCGGTGTTCGACCCGTTCGCCGGTGGTTCGCCGCAGGCGCCGAGAGACGACGAATCCGTCGAGCCGGTATCCACCCGGGTCGCCCCGATCCCCGCGGCCCGTACCGGTCCGGCGGGGGGAGCGGGCCCGGTGGGTGCGCCGGGGCTGATGACGGGTTCGGTCGCCGACCTCGCCGCCGGGGTGCTCTCGGCACATCGCGCGGCCCTACGGGCACAGACGGCATTGCAGCGCGCCCTCGTCGATCGCGCACTGTCCGGAAATCGATTCTCGCGCAGTGCTTCTGAACCACCGTCGCCGGCGTCGGGCGACACACACGGGTCGGGTGGCAACCATCGGGCGGGAGCACTCACGAGTGCGCCGGAAGGCGCGTTCAAGCCTCTCACCCGTCCCTCGGCGACAACCCTGCGTCCCGGCGAACTGCCCGCACTGCTCTCGCGGGCCGGATACCCCGGACCGGTGGCCGTCGACGTCGTCACCGACATCTCCGTGCGTGGTGGCTCCCGCGGCCTGGGCGCCCTGAGTGCCACACCGGCCCGCGGAGCCGCGCCGCAGGATGCGGTGAAGGTCGCGGCGGTGATCTTCGCGGCTCTCGTCGGATTGCCGGACTGCCTGCCGAACCCGACCGCTCACGTCGCCCTGAGGTCGTCGCACGATCTCCCCGCCGGGCCCTTCCGGCTCGAGATCCGCGAGATCGATCTGCTTCCGCGCCCACATCTCGTGGCCGAGGTCGTGGCGGCTGACGCCGGGGTGACCGACGCCGGGGTGACCGATAACGGAGTGGCCCAGGACGATCACGGTCAGGTCGAGGTCCTTCTCCGCGAGGGCCCCGGAACCCACGTCGGTCCCCGAGCCGGTGGCGGTGCGCCGTCCCCGTCGGCCCGGACCAGTCGGGACGGTCGTCATGTCCTGCTCAACGAATTCCACATGGCGCACCTGTCGCGTGGGGACCAGGCACTCGCGCTCGGTCCCGAGTTCGGCGTGTACACCGGCCGTCGCGCCACCCGATTGCCCACCGGGGGTCTGCTGCTGGTCGACCGGGTCGTCGACTACTCGGGAAATGAGAACAGCAGGCAAACAGCGGAATTCGGTCCTGCGGCGTATAACACCGAGTACGACGCGCCGGCCGACTCGTGGTATTTCGCCGACACGGCCAACGAGTCGATGCCGCATTTCGTCTTCATGGAGACGTCCCTGCAGGCGGCCCTGTTGATGGGGTACTACGCCGGGCCGACGCTCGTCGACCCACACGCAACCGCCAGTCTGCGCAATCTCGGTGGGACCGCGACACTGCACCGTCAGGTCGACCTCCGCGACAAGACGATCTGTCAACACTCGCGATTGCTGTCCACCACGATCCTGCCCGGATCGTCGTTGCAGACCTTCGACTACACGCTGAGCGTCGACGGCGAAACCCTCTACAGCGGCGAGACGCTGTTCGGCTACTTCAGCGACGAGGCGCTGGCCACCCAGACCGGGCTCGATGCCGGCGCCACTCGTCCCAGCTGGATTGCCGCGCAACAGATCCGGCCGCGCACCCGGCGCATCGACGTTGCCGCGCGCCGCGGCGCCACCGACCGGATGCCGCGTTCGGTGGGCAAGCTCGCCCTGCTCGACTGGGTTGATGTCGTCGACGACGGCGGCGAATTCGGCCTGGGCTGTCTTCACCTGATCCGGCCGATCGATCCCCACGATTGGTACTTCGATCGGCACTTCCACCTCGATCCGGTGATTCCCGGATCACTCGGCGTGGAGACGGTCGTCCAGGCCGTTCAGGAATGGATGATCGACGCCGGCCACGGGAGCGATTACGCAGAACCCGGATTCGCCATCCCCACCGGAGTCGCGTTCGACTGGAAGTACCGCGGACAGTTCCTGCCCTCCGACGAACACTGCGAGGTGGAGGTGCACATCAAATCGGTGCACGTCGGTGAGCACGCGGTGGTGGTCGTCGTCGACGCCTCCCTGTGGAAACCGGGATTGCGCATCTACGAACTGACCGATCTCGGAATCGAACTCCATGACCGAAAGGCCATCCAGCGATGACCCTCACCACACAATCCGGCGTGCCGTCGGGCACCGACGGCACCATCGCCCACACCACGGCGACGATCCGAGCCGTTCTGCACGACCTCGAGCAGCCGTGCCGGATCGTGCGGGGCACACGCGGCCTCGGTGCGACATCGGCCGCGACAGACGCGCAGGTGCTGGCAGCGGTGCCGCCACTGTCGCCGCAGATGCTGGGGGACAGCGAGTTCCGACGATTCCACGGTGTGCGGTCGGCATACGCGGCGGGGTCGATGGCCAACGGGATCTCCTCGGTGTCCATGGTGGTGGCGATGTCGCGCGCCGGTTATCTCGCCTCGTACGGCGCGGCCGGCGTGCTGCCGCGACGCGTGGACGCCGCGCTGGCCGAGTTGTCGGCAACCCTCGGTGACTCTCCCTACGCGTGCAACCTGATCCACAGCCCCAGCGAGCCGGCTCTGGAGGACGCCATCGTCGATGCCTGCCTGCGACACGGGGTGCGCTGCGTCGAGGCGTCGGCATTCATGTCGCTGACCCCGGCGATCCTCCGGTACCGATTGGCCGGACTCCACCTCGGCCCCGACGGGGTGACGCCACGACATCGTCTGATCGCCAAGGTCTCCCGCTCGGAGGTCGCCGAATTGTTTCTCCGTCCGGCGCCACCGACGATGATCGACGCCCTCGTCGCCGACGGCCACATCACGGCCGAACAGGGGCAGTGGGCGCGGCGCATCCCGGTCGCCGACGACATCACCGCCGAGGCCGACTCCGGCGGACACACCGATCGTCGGCCGCTACCGGTATTGCTGCCCGACCTCATCGCGACTCGGGATCGCGTGGCATCGGAGTTCCCCGCCGCCGCCTCGGTCCGAGTGGGTGCCGCAGGCGGGCTCGGAACCCCGACCGCGCTGGCCGGCGCGTTCGCGATGGGTGCAGCCTACGTCGTGACCGGATCGATCAACCAGGCATGCGTCGAAGCCGACCAATCGGCAACGGCCAAGCGTTTTCTCGGCACCGCCGATGTGTCCGATGTGGCGATGGCCGCCTCATCGGACATGTTCGAGATGGGCGTGCAGGTGCAGGTCCTGCGCCGCGGAACGATGTTCGCGGCCCGGGCCAACCGGCTCTTCGAGTTCTATCGTGACCATGACGGGATCGAGTCGATGCCGCCCGAGACACGCCGGGAGATCGAGGAGACCATTCTCCGACGCCCGTGTGACGAGGTGTGGGCAGAGTGCGTCGACTACTTCACGCAACGAGATCCACGCCAACTCGCCGTCGCCGCAGACGACCCGAAACGACGGATGGCGCTGATCTTCCGCTGGTATCTGGGACTGTCGTCGGGCTGGGCGATCCGTGGCGACGCCGAGCGGGTCGCCGACTATCAGATCTGGTGCGGTCCGGCGCTCGGGGCGTTCAATCGCTGGGTGGCCGACACCCGGCTCCGTGATGTCGGGGAACGGAGGGTCGCCGAGGTGGCCGCAGAGCTGATGCGGGGCACCGCGATCGTCACGCGGGTGGCGGCGCTGCGCACCGCCGGGGTACGGCTGCCCGGATCGGTGACGGCGGTACGGCCGCAGGTGTGAGGCGTCGCCGCACTCGCGGTGACATCGCTGGCGCTCGGGTCTACTTCAGGCCCGAGCGCACGAACGCGTTGACGATGTGGCGCTGCAACAGCAGATAGAGTACGAACACCGGCAGGCACGACATACCGGCGAGTGCCATCATCGCGCCCCAGTCGGTGCCCTCGGCCGTCATGAAGCTCCGAAGCCCGAGCTGGACAACCGAACTCGTACGCTGCAGGACAACCGCAGGCCAGAAGTACTCGTTCCAGGCGTTGATGAACAGCAGGATCGACAGGGCGGCGAGAGCCGGCCGGAGGTTGGGGACGACGACGGTCCACAAAATGGTCCACGACGTACGGCCGTCCATGCGGGCCGCGGCGATCAATTCCTTCGGGAACGAATCCATGTGCTGGCGCAACATGAGTACCGCCAGCGCCGAACACAGGGTGGGCATCATGACGCCGACAAGGGTGTTGAGCATGCCGAGCTGCTGGAGCAGAACGTAATTGGGGAGCATGGTCACCTGGAAGGGGACCAGCCAGGTCCCGACGAAGGCAACGAACAGCAGGCGCTTCCCGCGGAACTCGTACATCGAGAAGGCGTAGGCGGCCAGCAGGGCGATGAGCAGTTGGGCGATCGTCGACCCGGCGGCGACGGCAAACGTGTTGGCCAGCAGGGTGACCACATGTGTTTGCGCGGCGGCATCGGCGTAGTTCTCCAACGAGAGCGGCCAGGGTACCGGGCGCAGGGAGTACTGGTCCTCGGGGCGGCGCAATGACGTCGCCACGAGCCAATAGATGGGGAATCCGCACACCAGCGCGATACTCGCGAGCACGAGATGTCCGCGCACGCGGGCACCGGTGCCCCGGTCGTGGTGTGGTGTGGTGTGACTACTTGTCGTCATGGAAGGTGGCCCGTTCGGAGAGGCGGACGAGGATGGCGGCGAGGACGCCGAAACACAAGAAGACAACGATCCCGACCGCCGCGCTCATGCCGGCGTCGAAGGTCTGGAAGCCGTACTCCCACAGCAGGTAATAGATGTTGGTGGTGGCTCCCGATGGGCCACCCTGGGTGAGCGTGTCGACCAGTGGGAAGGTCCACTGGGCGCTGAGCAACACGGTCAGCAATGCCAGTAGGACCAGCGACGGCGACAACAGGGGCAGGGTGATCCAGCGGTCGATCTGCCCGCGGGTGGCGCCGTCGACCCGGGCGGCGTCGTGGTAGTCGGGGTTGATGCCGGAAATGCCGGCCGAGACCACGAGCACCGCGAAACCGAGGACATGCCAACCGGTGATGACGATGATCGCCAGCTGCGCGGTGCGGGTGTCGTTGATCCAGTTCACGTGCAGACCGAGAACGCGATTGATCGCGCCGGACTCGGGCTCGCCCAGCCAGCGCCACACCGCGGCCGAGGCGACCGGAGCGACGAGGAACGGGGCGAAGATGATCGCCTGATAGAACACCCGCATCCGGCCGGTCACGTGACGGGTCGCCAACGCCACGATCACCGGCAGGATGAGTGAGAACGGAAGCAGCCCGACGATGATCTCCACTGTGCGCCAGAGTGAGTCGCCGACCTCCGGCACATCGACGAGGCGTCGGTAGTTCTCGGTGCCCACGGCGACCATCGGGCTGGTGGGCAAGAGGTTCCAGGAATAGAAGGACAACTGCACGGCCTGCGCCAGCGGCCGGTAGGTCCAGATCACCAGCATCGCGAGCGCGGGGGTGAGATACAGATACGGGGTGGCCGAACCGATCACGCGTCGTGCGCGCGCGGACACACCCGAGCGCCTTCCTGCGGAACCGGCGCCAGGGACGGAGTCGACGCCAGGCGCGGGATCGGGCCGGATGTCCGTGGGCCGGGTGTCGGCGGGTTCTGAGGTGCTCGGCGCGGGCGGTGACTCGACGAACACTCTCCTCACACCTCGTGCGCGAGTTCGCGCAGTGTGGCCAGTGTCTGCTCCTCGTCGGTGTCGTAGACGGCGGTGGTCGGCGTCTCCTCGACGGCGGTCGCCACCACCGAGCCGTCGAGTACATCGACCCTGGTGAATCCGTAACCGACCCAACCGCGGTGCCGACCGAGTGGAGCGAACGGATCGATCCGGTACGACATCGCCGGACCGATCCAGATCGGAACACCCGCCAGCGCCCCGGTGCCGGTGAGATGTGCGTGGCCGCACAGGATCATCCGAACCTCGCTGCCGGCGATCACCTCGGCGAGATCTTCGGGATCACGCAGTCGCAGCGCGTCGACGGGATCGATCGCCGATCGCAGCGGCGGGTGATGCATCGCGAGCACCGTGGTGCCCGAGCGGCTCGGTGTTGCCAATTGTGCTGCCAGCCACGACAGTTGATCGGCGCTCAGTCCGCCGTCGTGTCGGCCCGGAAGGGTGCTGTCCATCGTGATCACACGCACGTTCGCGAGGTCGGCAACGGTGTCGAACGAGGGCCCCGACGCGTCGGAGCTGCTCGGCTCGGGTACCAGTTCAGTCCGAAAAGCGCTGTGTGAGTCGTGGTTCCCCAGCGCATAGATGATCTGTGCGTCCAAAGTCGCGGCGGCCGGTTCGACGATCTCGCGAAGCCGGCGATAGGCGAGTGGATCGCCGGTGTCGGTGAGGTCGCCGGTCAGCAGGAGCACATCGACAGTGCGTCCGGTCGCGATGATGCGATCGAGGACGGTGCGAAGGTTGTCCGCGGTGTCGACGACATCGCGGACCAGGCAACCCGGTGCGACGATGTGGGTATCGGTGAGGTGGACGATGGTGCAGTCGGGTGTCATCGAAAGCCGTCCTCAGCTCGCCGGGAGAAGGCGCGTCGATTGGTTTTGTGCGTCGGTGAGCACGACACGTGGGTCGGCGCCCTGATACACCGACGACTCGACCGCGGTCATCAGATTGGTCTGAATCTGTTTGTAGCTGTTGCCCGGCATCGACATCCAGGGCTTGATCTTCTCGAGTTGCTCCAGATTCGGGGTCAACAGCGCGCGATTCTTCGAGGCCCAATCGGCGAGGTAGGCAGGATCATTCACCAGTCCGGTGCGCAACGGAAGGTAGCCGATGCCCTTGGCGATTGTCGTGAACGCCTCATTGCCGGTGAGGTATTCGATCAGTTCCCAGGCAGCGCGCTGTTTGGCCGGGTCCTTCGCAAAGGTGTACAGCGCCACACCGGAATTGGTGGGTACCGGCGTGTGTCCGGCGAAGGCCGGCAGGGGGGCGGCGCGCAGCTCCCACTTGCCCTTGGCACCCTTGAGGAAGGTGGCCTGCAGCGAACTGCTCTCCAGGATCATGCCCATGTCGCCGCGCGCGAAGGCCTCGTATCCCTGCTGTTGCGTGTAGACGGGGGTGGCACCGGACTTCACCATGTTCTGCGCCATCGTGGTCACGGTGAGTGCGGCGGGATCGGCGAACGACAACGTCTTGCGGTCGTCGGAGATCACCTGTCCGCCGGCGGAGCGAACGAGGCTCTGGTAGCACCAATCGGTCGCCGACTTCGTCAGGCAGTCGAGGTAGGCGCCACCCTTTCCGGTTTTGGTGGCAATGGCTTTGGCGTCGGCGGCGACCTCGTCCCAGGTGGTGGGCGGCTTGGCCGGGTCGAGCCCGGCGGCTCGGAACAGGTCGGCGTTGTAGTACAGCACCGGTGTGGACATGACGAACGGGATACCGTAGGTGACCCCGCCGGAGTCGCCCAACGTCCGCACCGCCGATGCATACGGGTACTTGTCGCCCTGGAAGTTGGCCTGCACGGCTGCCTCGCCGAAGAGCGTGGACAACGGCTTCGCGCCGAGCTGATGGATGGTGAAGTCGAAATCGCCGAAGCCGAGTTGGGCGACGTCGGGCGGAGAACCGGCGACGGTCTGACTCTGCACGCTGGACACGGCGTCACCGGCCGGATTCGGGCTGTTGCCCTGCGGCTTCTGCGCCTTGACGGTGATGTTGGGGTGTTGCTTGGTGAAATTGGCGATCAACGTGTTGAAGGTGTCGGTCCAGGCGCCGGCCAGACCGTAGTTGTAGCTCTCGAAAACGATGGAGACCTTCTGATCGGGACCGAGCTCGGGGACGGCCGAGGTCGTCGTGTCGTCCGACGAACTGCCCATGCTGCAGGCGGAGGCGAACAGCGTCACCGCCGAGCACACGGCGATGGCACTCACCAGATGACGAAGGGGGAGATGGGTTCTCATGACAGTGCTCCTTGGGAGACGAATGGTGTGGCGGGTTCGGTGAGATCGGATGTCCGGGTGGGTGGAGGGCAGGGGGTGGGGTCCCAGTGCAGTCGGCGTCCCGACACCCGGTCGAAGAGGTGCACGTCCTGCGGGGCGATGGCGAGCCGCACGGAATCGCCTTCCCGGACGCCGCACGGACGCGCGACGCGAGCCTGCAAAGCCGTGGATCCGACGCGTAGGTGCACGACCTCGTCGCTGCCGAGGTTCTCGATCGTTCCGACGCGCGCACCGACCTCGATCGCGTCCGTCGGTCGCGGTGCTGCCGCGGCGATCAGCCGTATGCGTTCGGGTCGGATGCCTGCGGTGACCGGTTGCGCGGAGTAGTCGGTCGGTGCGGGTAATTCGAGCGGAACCGTCAGGCCGCCGGCGGCGACGACGACCCGGCCGTTGCGGCCGCCGGCGACGGCGTCGAACAAACACATCGGAGGAGCGCCGAGAAAGGCTGCCACAAACGAGGATTCGGGACGATCGTACAATTCCGTCGGCGTTCCCACCTGTTCGACCCGACCGGCATTGAGCAGCACGATGCGGGTGGCCATGGTCATGGCCTCCACCTGGTCATGGGTGACGTAGAGAAACGTCGCCCCCATGCGGCGATGGAGGTCGATGAGCTCGCCGCGGGTGGCCGAGCGCAACTGGGCGTCGAGGTTCGACAGCGGTTCGTCCATCAGGTAGGCGCCCGGCTTCTGCACCATCGCCCGGGCGAGGGCCACCCGTTGGCGCTGGCCGCCGGACAGGTCCGCCGGCCGCCGGTTGAGTAACGGTGTCAGTTGGAGCGACTCGGCGGCGTCGGCCACCTGCGCGGCGATGTCGGAACGTCGAAGCCGCCTGGTACGCAGCGGAAAGCCGATGTTCTTCGCGACGGACAGATGCGGATAGAGCGCGTAACTCTGGAAGACCATCGCGAGGTTGCGCTCGCGCGGCGACGTGCCGGTGACATCGCGTCCGTCGATCCGGACCGAACCCGATGTCGGCTCGGAGAGCCCCGCGATCGTCCGCAGCAAGGTGGACTTGCCGCATCCGCTCGGCCCGAGGAAAACGATGAACTCCCCGTCGCCGATCGTCAGATCCACCGATTCGAGTGCCCGCGAATTGCCGAATGCCTTTGTCAGGGAGTCCAGCTCGATTCGGCTCACTGCTGCTCCGGTCGGCGCGTACCGATTGCCGTGTCGAACCACCCGGCAACCTGGGTGGCGAGCGCGGGTGAATCCTTCAGCCAGGCGAAATGGTCGCCGGAGCGGATGGGTGCGCTGCCGGACACGTGCCAGTGGCTCACCGAGGCCGCAGGCATCCGGCGGGCGAGATGGTCGACCGTGCTCTTGGGGCCCAGCGGATCACCGGCGAAGGAGATCATCAACACCGGGCGCTGCAAGGTGCGCAACGCGGCGTTGTAGTCGATATCGGAACCACGGACCCGGTACCGACCGGTCAACGCCTGCATCGACCAGTCGGTCATCACGCCGCCCGCCATGGGGGCCGGTATCGCCACACCACCGGGCCACCGTTTGGTGGTGCGCGAGACCGCCCCGATCCACTGGGTCTGCCACAGGATCTCGAACCGGCGGCGGCGATCGAACGCCTGCCAGAACACCGTTCCCGTGGCGACAACGGTGACGCTGCCGATCGCATCCGGATGGGCGGCGGCGTACAGCAGTGACAACTGGCCGCCGAGGCTGTGGCCGACGAGGTGGACGACGTCGGTGCCGGTGTGCTCGCGGAGGCGGTCGATGATCGCCGGGAGATCGATCTCCAGCATCTCCCGATACCCGAAATTCGGTGCGTCGGCCAGTGCGGGCCGGGACTCGCCCTGGGCACGCAGGTCGCACGTCGCGACGGCAAAGCCCTGTGCGGCAATCGCATCGGCAAGTCCGCGATAGTGCTTGCCCTTCATGCCCATCGCCGGGAGCACCAACACCGTCGGCGCGCCCGGGTCGGGCGACAGATGCAGCCGGAACGAGGTGCCGTCGGTCGTGACGACGTCGAGGACCTCACGGGTTGGTGCCGGTGCGCTGGTCATCGGCTGTTCCCGGGGGTGGCCGCAACGACGTCGCACACATAGTCGAAGACGAGCTTCGCGGTGACGACCCCGGCGTCGTCGAGGACGACCGCCTTCGCGGTGATGTCATGGCGCCCGCCGTCGTCGGCGGTGAGCACCGATCGCAGTTCACGCTCGTCGATGTGGGCAACCGCGCGGATCGCGCCGAGCGCCGGACGGCGATAGGTGACGGTGGCGGCACGCAGGACCAGACGTTCGATCGTGTACAGCCGCGGGGCGGCAGCCCCGATGAAGGCCAACGCGCCGGCGATGTCCGCTGCGGTGAACTGGGCCCCCGCATGGACGGTCCCCATGTGATTGGTGACCGACTCACCCGCTGCGATGGTGACCACGGCCTGCTCCGCCGAAATCTCGGTCACGGCGGTGCCGACGAGCTCACCGAAGGGGACCAGGGCGGTGGCAACCGAGCGCAGGTACTCGTAATCGGGTGCGGTGAAGTCGAGTTGGGGGAAGGCCGCGGCGAAGTCGGTCAACACGCGTCCTTCCCCGGATTCAGTCGCGGTCTCTGCGGTCACAGCAGTCCTCCTTGGGACGTTTCCGGTCGGGAACACAGATCAGTGTCGGCGGTCGGCCGCCGCCGGCGGGTGATCGATAGAGACTGCCAATCGCGCGAACAAAGGGCAGCGCTCCGTGATGCGGCCGTCTCGAATCCCGGTCACCGTGGTGATGTCGCCAATCGGCGAATGTCGCCGGTCGAGGAGATCCGATGCCCCCGCAATCCACCGCCAACGCAGCCCTGTCCGTGGTGGTCGAGACCCGTCGCCGGCTGACGCCGGACATCGTCGAGCTGGTCCTGACCCCACCCGGCGGATCGGCTCTGCCGACGTGGGCACCGGGCGCCCACATCGACGTCGACGTTCCCGGGATCGGTCCGCGGCAGTACTCCCTGTGCTCGTCGCCCGCCGACAGTGACAGATATCGGATCGCGGTACTCCGCGAGATCGACGGTAGGGGCGGCTCGATCACCCTGCACGAGAGCGTCGTCGTCGGCGACGAGTTGCGTATCTCGATGCCGCGTAACAACTTCGCGCTCGCCGACGCCGATCGCCACGTCTTCGTGGCCGGCGGCATCGGCATCACCCCGCTGTTGCCGATGATCGCCGATCTCGCCTCACGGGACTCGGAGTGGGAGCTGCATTACGGCGGACGGTCCGAAGAATCGATGGCCTACCTCGACGAACTGAGGGACCACGGGGCCCGGGTGCGCGTTCGTCCACAGGATCGACTGGGGCCGTTGCCGGTTGCCGACATCCTTGCCGACGCGGGCCCGGGTACCCGGGTCTACTGCTGCGGCCCAGCGGGTTTGATCGCAGCGGTCGAGGACCTCGCGGGTCCCGATGTCGCGGTGCACACCGAACGGTTCACCCCGAAGCAGATCGTCGAGGATGACGGCGCCCGGGCCTTCACCGTGTGCCTGGCCAGTTCGGGGCTCACGGTCGACGTCGGCGCCGACCAGAGCATCCTCGATGCGCTGGAGGCGGTGGGGGTGTCGCCGGTGACCTCGTGCCGCGAGGGCACCTGCGCGAGCTGTGAGACCGGGGTACTCGAGGGTGAGATCGTCCATCGGGATTCGGTGCTCACCGCCGCGGAGCGGCAGGCGGGGCGATCCATGATGGTCTGCGTGTCGCGCGCAGCGTCGGAGAGGCTGGTGCTGGATCTATGAGCTTCTTCGGCAAGGCCTATGAGCCGTTCGTGCCCTTCGGAGGCTCGGATCCCGATTTCGCCAAGTTGCGGGAGGTGGCCAACGGCCTGGCTCCACATACCGAACACAACGACATCCGCATCATCGACCTCGATGCCGAGCGCGCGGTGGCGCAGATCCCCGATGTGACGCATCTGCACAACCATGTGGGCACGGTGCACGCCGCCGCACTGTATCTGGGTGCCGAGTTCTGTGCTGCAGCAGCGTTTGTCGGCACCGCTGCCGCCCACCTGGAGCGGGTTGAGTGGATGGTCGTGCGGGACTGCCGCGCGGTCTACACCCGCCCGGCGACCGGAACCATCACCGCCACCGCCACCGTCGACCTCCGTGCGGTCCGGGAACTGGCCGCCCGTGGCGAACCCGGACGCCTCGACGTCGATGCGAAAGCGGTCCTGCGCGACCCGGGCGGCGCAGTCGTCGGCAAGGTCTATTTCGACTATGTCTGCCAGATTTCCTGAGAACCCATCCACGCAGTGATCAACGAGGTGAATCCGTCATGGTCCACTCCGCCGCGTCGTCCGAGAACATCGGCGTGCCGTCCTCGACACCGCCCGAACCGAGAAAGAAGACGATCAGCAACCCCTACATCCATCGGTTGCAGCGCAGGCACTTCCTGCTGTTCGACGTCCTACCGATCATCGGTACGGCCGTCGCGGTCGGCTTGCTCTGGGTGATACCGGTACCGACCTCGGCGTGGGTCTCACTCGGTGTGATGTGGTTGCTGACCGGACTCGGCATCACCGTCGGGTACCACCGTCTGTTCACCCATCGCACCTTCAAGGCCGCGCCGGGAGCGGTTGTCGCGCTGGCGATTGCGGGCTCCATGGCCGGACAGGGGCCGGTGATATCGTGGGTCGCCCTGCACCGGCGCCACCACGAGTGCAGCGACCGCGACGGTGATCCGCACTCGCCCAACCTCTCCGGCGACGGATTCCGGGGTGCGCTGCGGGGGCTCGTCCATTCGCACTTCCTGTGGATGCGGCGTCACGAGTACCCGAACGTGATGCATTACGCCCCCGACTTGTTGAAGAATCGCGCACTGTTGCGTATTTCCCGCCACTACCACCTGTGGGTGGTGCTCGGTCTGGTCATCCCGGCGGCGATCGTCGGCGTGATGGAATGGAGCCTCACCGGCGTACTGATGGGCTTCCTGTGGGGCGGTCTCGTCCGGATATTCGTCCTCGAGCACATCGTCTGGGCGATCAACTCCTTTCTCCACATGTACGGCACCCGTCCATACGAGTCACGTGAGAACAGCCGCAACGGAGGGGTTTTCGCGCTCGTCACACTCGGTGAAGCCTGGCACAACAATCACCACGCGTTTCCCGACTCCGCATCGTTCGGATTGAACTGGTATCGCGTCGACCCCGGTTACTGGCTGATCGTCGTACTGTCTGCGTGCGGTCTGGCCACCGATGTGGGGGTGCCGTCACCGCAGCGGCGTGCCGCCAAACGTATCCGGACGACGCCGGCGGGGGCGGACGCGGGCGACGTCCGCGGTGGCGACTGATCAACTCTGCACCCTCAGTTCCATTCGTGTCCAGAAGTTTTCGCTCCAAGAGCACCTGCGCTCCAAGAGCACCTGCCCCGTCCCGCACCCTGCGGGCCTGCGCAATCCACTCGAGCCTGCTGAACCCAGGAGGGACCATGAACATGCCGCAGCCCGACGGACCGATCGACACCGCGCCGTCGTCGGAGCCGATCACGCGCGAGAGCATCGTGCGCTGGTGTCGCGAGTACCTCGCAGACCTGCTGGAGACCACGCCGGAATCGGTCGACCCGGATGCCGGATTCGATCGGCTCGGGCTGGATTCGGCACACGCCGTCGCCCTGCTGATCGAGGTGGAAGCGCGCTACGGAGTCGAACTCCCGTCCGAGGCCTTGTTCGACAACCCGACCATCAGCGCGGTGTCGAACCATCTGTTCGAGCACCTCGATGCGGCGGCGGGGCAATGACCGGTGCGGAAATGACCTGTGGGGAAACGACCCTGACGCCCGGCACCGGCGCAGTGACCGGTGAGCGCAGGCGTGGCGAGGCCGCCGAGGCCATCGCGTTCCACTACGACGTCGGCAACGACTTCTATCGCCTCTGGCTCGACGCGGATCAGAGTTATTCCTGTGCCATGCCCGAGAGTCCGGGTGACGACCTCGACGCCGCGCAGTCGCGCAAGGTGCGATATCATCTCGACGCGATCGGAATAGGGAACGCGCACCGGATTCTCGACATCGGATGTGGCTGGGGCGCGCTGCTGCGCCAGGCCGTAACGCACCCCGGAGTGACCGAGGCGATCGGACTCACGCTCAGCGTGGAACAGGCCGCCCACATCCGCGCACTCGGCGAACCCCGGATTCGCGCCGAGGTCACCGATTGGGCAGAGTACCGGCCGCCGCATCGTTTCGACGGCATCGTGTCGGTGGGCGCCTTCGAGCACTTCGCGCGGCCCGATGAGAACATCGAGACGCGCCGCGCGGTTTATCGAGCATTCTTCACCCGATGCCGCGACTGGCTCAACGATGACGGAGCTCTGTCGCTGCAGACCATCGCGTATGCGAACATGTCTGCGATGCAGGCGAGTTCGTTCATGCAGCGGGAGATCTTCCCGCACGCCGAACTGCCCACCTTCGCCGATATCGCGGTTGCCGCGGACGGCATCTTCGAGATCGATCGCGTGACCAACGGTCGCCTGGACTACGCCTGGACCTGTGCGCAGTGGGCGCACCGGCTGAGGCAACGACGCGACGAGGCGACCCGCATCGTGGGCGAGGACACGGTCGATCGTTACCTCCGTTACCTGACGATGTCGGCGCTGGGGTTCCGTATGGGGAAGATCTGTCTGCTGCGCTTGGTGTTACGGCCGTACCGGCGCAGCTACTTCGTGTCGGAATCCGCACCGCGACATGACCTGGACGTGGACAAGTGACGGCCACGACTCCGCGTTTCAACCCGCTTGCACCGGGATTCCGGATGGACCCCTACCCGATGTACGCGGCGCTCCGGGCAGCCGAACCGGTACACCGCACCCTCGGGATGTGGGTGTTCACGGCGCACAACGACATCCGTCACCTCCTGCGCGACAACGGATTCAGTTCCTCGTTGATTCCCGATGAGGTGGCCGGACGGATCGATCGACTGCCACCGCACGCACGGGCGGACGCCGCTCGGATCGTTGACCTCGGACGGACCTCGTTGGTGTTCACCGACGACCCCGCACACGCGCGGTTGCGCGCGCTGGTCAACCGGGTCTTCACCCGTCAACGAATCGAGGGGTTGCGACCGGTCGTGGCGCAGCGGGTGGACGACATGCTCGATCGCCTCGATATCGGCGTCCAGGCGCTGACCTTCGATCTCATCGCGAGTCTCGCGAGCCCGCTGCCGAGTGCGGTTCTCGTCGACTGGATGGCGTTGCCGCCGTCGATCGCCTCGGTGGCACCGGAGTGGACCCACGAGGTACGCCGGTTACTCGAGCCGGGACGGATGTCGGTCGCCGACCTCACCCGGGTGGGACGCGTCGTCGGTCACTTCGCCTCGGCACTGCGCACGCTGGTCGACGAACGGACCGATCAGCACGGCGACGACCTGATCAGCGAGCTCGCGCGGGTATCGGTGGGCCACGGCGATCGTCTCTCGCAGACCGAGCTCGCCTACATCTGCATCATGTGTTTCGTCGCGGGTACCGAAACCACAACCGCCCTGTTGGGCAACGCCGTTGCCGCGCTGCTCACGCATCCGGAACAGTCGGCCAAGCTCGCCGCAGCACCCGAGCGTGCCGGAGATGCCATTCGCGAGACGCTGCGCTACGACAGCCCGTTGCAGATGACCAAACGGGTCGCACGCGCCGAGAGCCGATACGGCGGACAGGTCATCCGGTATGGAGACCAGGTGTTGTTGTGCCTCGGTGCAGGTAACCGGGACCCGGAGGTCTTCGACGCCCCGAACGAATTCAGTATCGACCGCGGAGCCGATATGCGCTCGGCTGCCTCACATCTGGGGTTCGGACACGGAATGCACGGTTGTCTCGGCGCCGCTCTCGCCCAACTGATCGCCCAGACGGCACTGGAGCGGGTGTGGCGGCGCTTGGAGCTGACGCCGACGGGCATCGCGCCGACCTGGCAGACCGAGAGCTTCATCATGCGCGGACCGAGCGCGTTACCCGTGAGGGGAAGATCACGATGATGTCCACCATCTCGCATCACATCGAGGAGCCGCCAGGACTCTGGCTGCGGCCGATGCCGGACACGCACCGTGTGAACCGTGGGCGCGCCCACACCAGAGTGGTGATGGTGCCCCACGCCGGCGCGGGCGTGTCGACGTTCACCCGTTGGGGCGCTTGCTTCCCCGCCGGTCTCGAGGTGTTGCGAGTGCAGTTGCCGGGGCGGGAGGATGTGCGTCATGCGGCCCGGGCGACCTCGGTATTCGCCGCAGCCACCACCCTGGCCGGCCAGCTGTTGGCGTTGCCCGAGATACCGACGGTGGTGTACGGGCATTCCATGGGTGCGGTCATCGCCTTCGAGCTCACCCGGTGCCTCTTCGCTGCCGGTCGGTCGCCGATCCATCTGTGCGTCTCGGGGCGGCGCGCTCCTCACCTCCCCGCCAGCCGCCCGCCGCTGCACGAACGCGACGACGAGGAACTCCTCGCCGGGCTCGCCGAACTGTCCGACACCTGGCACCTATTGGCTCGAACGCCGGAATTCCTCAGCGACGCCTTGGACCTGGTGCGATATGACCTGGCGATGGTGGAGCAGTACCGATACGTCGCCGGACCGATCCTCGAGGACGGTGGGGTGGTACCCCTCCCGGTACCGATCACGGCGTGCCACGGCAACCGTGATCCGCTCGTCGATGCCGACGAGGCGTGGTCGTGGTCGGCTCATACCGCATCGGGTTTCGCCGGGCACACGTTCGCCGGTGACCATTTCTTCCCGCAGCAACACCGGGATCGTCTGACCGCACTGTTCGTGTCGCCGCCATCGACTGCGGAGCCGGCGGGGTCATGATCGGCCACGACGATCCCGAACGTCGGGGCGCGTTCCTGCCCGACGTGCTGATGACCCGCGCGCGGACGGCGCCGGACCAGGTTGTCTATGTGTTCGTCGACGAGTCCGGAACGGAGGTCGATCAACTCGACCACGCAACCCTGCACCGTCGTGCCGTCCGGATCGCGGAACGATTGCGGCGGCAATGCGTGCCCGGCGACCGCGCCCTGCTGGCGTTCCTTCCCGGCCTCGACTTCATCGCCGCCTTCTTCGGGTGCATGTATGCGCGTGTCGTCGCGGTACCGGTGGCGCCGCCGCTGCCGACCCCGACCGCAGGGCCGAGCGCGATCCGGAATGTGATCGCCGACGCCCAACCCGCAATAGTGTTGACCGACAAGATATCCGACGAATTCTTCGGCGAGACGTTGAGGACGCTGTGTCCGGTACCGCCCATGTGGGTCGATGACCTGACCGACAGCGATCTGACCGACAACGATCTGACCGACAACGATCTGACCGACAACGGGGTGGTCGATGACGTACCCGCCGATGAACGATCGGCCATCCCGTATGACTCCACGCACGTCGCGGATCCGGTGGACGCCGACGACGTCGCACTCCTGCAGTACACCTCGGGCTCAACCGGTGCGCCCAAGGGAGTGATGGTGACGCATGGCAACCTGTGCGCCAACCAAGAGATGATCCGGGATGCTTTCGGTCATGACGAGACATCGGTGGTCGTTGGTTGGGCCCCCTTCTTCCATGATCAGGGCTTGATAGGAAATGTGTTGCAGCCGCTGTATGTCGGCGCCCGAGCGGTTCTGATGTCGCCCACGACCTTCATCCGTCGGCCACTGCTGTGGCCGACGCTGATCTCGCGGTATCGGGCCACCACCAGCGGAGGGCCGGACTTCGCCTACGCGGCCTGCGTGGCGCATGCCCGTCGTACCGGATTGCCGGCCGATCTCGACCTGACGAGCTGGACCGTCGCCTTCAATGGAGCCGAGCCGATCCGCTCCGACACGATCCGCAGCTTCGCGGCGGAGTTCGCGCCCCACGGATTCGACGCTCGCGCACTGTATCCGTGTTACGGGCTCGCCGAGTCGACCCTGTTGGTCACGGCGTCCCGTCCGGGTCGTGGGCCGCACACGCTGCGAGCGTCCGCAGCGGACCTACAACATCGGCATTACCGTCCGGACACGGTCGGGACCGAAGTGGTGGGGTCCGGAACAGCGGTGCGGGGCAGCGTGATCCGCATCGTCGACCCGGACAGCCGCGTCGGCCTCCCCGACGGCGTCGTCGGGGAGATATGGGTCTCCGGTGAGCATGTGTGTGCCGGCTATTGGCACAATCGCCCCGCAACCGACGCGTTGTTCGGGGTGATCGTCGGTGGCGGTGATCCGATGCTACGCACCGGTGACCTCGGGTTCGTCGTCGCGGGCGAACTGTACGTGGTGGGACGCATCAAGGACATGATCGTCATCCGCGGTCGCAACTTCTATCCCACCGACATCGAAAGAGCGACTGTGGGAGCACATTCGGCGCTCCGCCCCGGCGGCTGCGCGGCGTTCGGGTGGGCCGAGGAGTCATCGGGTGGTGACACTCCTGCCGAGGAAGTGGTCGTGGTCGCCGAGATCCGGGCCACGCACCGAGACCTCGACGCGGCGGAGGTGCGTACGGCGATCCGTGCGGCGATCCGGGCCGACCTCGGGATCACGGTGCTCCGTATCGGACTCATCGCCGCCGGCGAGTTGCCCAAGACGACCAGCGGAAAGGTGCGGCGCCGAGCGGCACGTGCCCTCTACGAGAGAGACGGGTTCACGCCCGTCGGAACGGAGTATCGATGACCACCACCACGACGTCCGACTCGCCGGATCCCACCGCCGCCGAGGCCATCAGAGCCGTCCTGGACGCGATGCCGGCGGCACGTGCGCTGGGCTTCGCGATCGAGTCACTCGGAACCGGCGCCGCCACGCTTCGACTGGCGGTTCGCCCCGATCACACCCAGCACACCGGACACGTTCAGGCGGGCGTTCTCGGCGCTCTCGCCGATTACGCAGCAGGCGCGGCGGTGGCGACGTTGCTGCCGGCGGGCTGGGCGAACGTCACGCTCGACTACACCATCAAGATCGTGGCGCCCGCCCCCGGCCCGCAACTGAGCGCGCAGGGAACCGCGGTGTCGGCGGGTCGAACCATCTCCGTCGGTCGCGCCGACATCTTCGATGAGGACGGAAATCTCTGTGCGACCGCGTTGTCGACGTTTCGTAACGTTCGGTTGATCCGGTGAACACGCGCATCGATGCCGGCGGAATGGATCTGTTCGACCCGGCGTTTGCGGTCGATCCACATGCCGCGTATCGGAGGTTGCAGGCCACCGCTCCGGTTGTCGTTCACCCGCAGGGATTCTGGCTGCTGACCCGCTACGCCGATGTCGCGGTGCTACAGCGGTCCGGACACTCCGTGCAAGAAAGCGCACTTCGCCATATTCCCGACTTCAAGAGCGACAGCACCCGACTGGGCGATGAGAACCGCATGATGCGCGGATTGTCGTTGCTCGATCGCGACCCGCCGGACCATTCCCGACTCCGGCGGCTGGTCGGTACGCCGTTCACCCGATCAGGTGTCGCCGCACGAATGGACCGGATCAGCCGACTCGCCGATCGCGCGCTCGACCGGGTGGCCGCTGCGGGCACCATCGATCTGATGCAGGAAGTCGCGTTCACCATGCCGTACGAGGTGATCTCGGAGATCCTCGGGGTGTCCGGAGTCGACACCGAACGGTTCCGCGAACACATCGGCACTCTCGTGCTCGGGCTCGAACCACTTGCCGAGCCGGCCACCCAGGCCCGGATTCGAGCGGCCAACGACGAGTTGACGATGATGACCCGTGATCTGGTGTGGCGCAGGCACTCCGATCCCGGCGATGATCTGTTGACCGCCTTGATCGCGGCGGAACGCGCGGGTGAACTCACTGGTGACGAGTTGGTCGCCCAGGTGATGTTCGTCCTGATTGCCGGCCATGAGACCACGGTCAACCTCATCGGCTCCGCGGTGGCGACACTACTCGCGCATCCGGACAGTATTGCGATGGTGCGGCAGCGACCCGACCTCGTCACCAATGCGGTGGAAGAGGTTCTGCGGTTCGAGCCGTCGGTGCACCTGATGCGGCGGGTCACGACCGCGCCCCTCGACGTCGAGGGAGTGCGAATCCCTCTGGGCTCTTTCGTGATCGGCGTCATCGCCGCGGCCAACCGGGACCCCGCCTTCTGGGGTGGGGATGCCGCGACGTTTCGTCCTGATCGGCCGCTGGCGCACCGTCATCTCTCGTTCGGTGCCGGGATTCACCATTGTCTGGGCGCGGCGCTGGCGCGGGCCGAAACCGCGGCGTTCCTTTCCGGATTCATCGAGCGGTTCCCCCGCGCACGGCTGGATTCGTTGTCCTGGAACGGGCGACGCAACATCCGCGGCCCGGAATCGGTTGTGGTGACCGTCAGTTGACCGAACCGAGGTGATCGGCCAAGAGCGCCGAGACGATGTCCGGTTGCTCGAGAACGCTGCTGTGGCCACACCCCGGTAACAGGTGCAGTGTGGCCCCCGGAATGGCCGCGGCGACCCGGGAGGCCTCCACCGGAGGTGTTGCCACGTCGTTCTCGGCGCCGATGACCAGGGTCGGGGTGGTGATCAGCGGCAGCTGGGAGGCCACGGCATCTCGTACCACGACACCCGCCACGACGCGTCGCAGGGTGGCCCGGCGGGCCGTGGACTGTTGGGTGGTCACGAGTCTGGCGAACCATTCGTCACCGATGCGCTTGCCGCGCGCGGTGTCGACGAACCCACGACCGAAGAGCTTGGACTCCAGCAGGTGTCGAAGTGGCCGAACACCGGTCACCTGTTGCATCCAGGCCATGGCGGTGTAGTCGACGACGGATCGCGCCGATTCGTTGCGCGCCATGGTGTTCAGCAGGGTCAGCGAGCGGAGCAGTTCGGGATGACGCAGGGCGAGCCGCATCCCGACGTAGCCACCCATCGACAGTCCGACGTAGTGCACGGGACCCGTTTCCAGGTGCTCGATCACCCCGAGCGTGTCGTCGGTGAGCGTATCCATGTCATAGGCGGAATGGTGGCTCACGCTGGCACCCTGGCCGCGCCAGTCCGCGCGGATGCAGCGGAACCGGCCGCGCAGTGCGGCCACCTGATCGTCGAACATGGTGCCGTCGAACAACAGCCCGTGACCGAAGAGGATCGTCTCCGTCGGGTCCGCGGTCCGCGGCGTGCCGGAGTCCCGATAGGTGATCGTCGCGTTCGGCATGTCGATGGTGTGCACGGTGTCCACCGGGAGAGTATCGCGTGCCGAGGAGACGGCGTGCCGCATCGATCGGCGTCGTGAACGCCCCGATCGATCCGGGCTATTGCCGGAATACCGGGTGACTCCATCGAGCCCGTCCCGGATGGGTGGTTGCGTACCGCGCGCGGTCAGAGTTGGCCGTTGACACCGGACTTCGGTCTCGACCGGATGGCGGTGGCGTTAGGGTGGGGTGTGGATTTCACCGCCGACGTCGCACCCGATCTCCGGGCAGATCTGATCGCCGCACTGGAGGCGGCGGTCACCCCCGGTGCGGTGGTGCGCGATCCGGATGTGATGGCCAGCTACGCCCACGACGACGCGGAGTGGGCGCCGCACCAGATGCCGATCGCCGTGGTGCGTGCGCGTACGCCCGAGGATGTGGTCGAGGTGGTGCGCGCGTGCCGTGCCCGCCAGGTCGCGGTGATCCCCCGCGGAGCCGGGACGGGCCTGTCCGGCGGTGCCAACGCATGGGCCCGCAGCGTCGTCCTCTCCTGTGCGGCGATGACCGAGATCTTCTCAGTCGATCCGCTCGAACGCATCGCGGTCGTGGCGCCCGGGGTCGTCAACGACCATCTGCGAGCAGCCTGCGCGGAGGTGGGTTTGTGGTACCCGCCCGACCCGGCGAGTTCGCCGTGGTCGACCATCGGCGGCAACGTGGCGACCAACGCCGGCGGTGTGTGTTGTGTGAAGTACGGGGTGACACGCGATTACGTGCTCGCGGTGCAGGTGGTCACCGGTACCGGCGAACTGGTGCGGCTCGGGCACCCGACGGCCAAGGGGGTCGTCGGGTACGACCTGGCAGGATTGATGGTCGGCTCGGAGGGGACGTTGGGGATCGTCACCGAGATCACGGTGAAACTGCGCCCCCTGCAACCACCGTCGCGAACCATCGCGGGCTATTTCGACTCGTTGATCGACGCCGGACGGGCGGTGTCTGCGGTCGGGGCGAGTGGATTGACCCCCGCCGCACTGGAACTCGTCGATCGGCAGTGTCTGCTCGCGGTGGATGCGTGGAAGAACATGGGGCTCGCGGTCGACGCGAACGTCGTGCTGCTCGGCCGGATCGACACGCCCGGAATCGAGGGTGAGCGTGAATCCGAGCGCTTGCGTGAGTGTTTCGACGCCGCAGGCGCCACGTGGTCGGCGGTGTCCGCCGACGAGCAGGAGGCGCAGGCGCTGTTCGCGGCGCGACGCCTGGCCTATCCGGCGTTGGAGCGACTCGGTCCCGTACTCACCGAGGACGTCTGCGTCCCCAAGAAGCATGTGCCGGCGATGCTGGCGCGCATCGAGGAGATCGGCATCCGCCACGACATCGTCATCGCCAACATCGCCCACGCCGGTGACGGCAATCTGCATCCACTGCTGATCGCCGACGAGGGACACGCCGCCGCGCGTGGCCGGGCGCAGCTCGCCTTCGGTGAGATCATCGATGCCGCACTGGAACTCGGGGGCACGGTCACCGGCGAGCACGGCGTCGGTGTGCTCAAGCTCGACGGCGCGCGCAAGGAACTGTCACCCGCCGTGCTCGACATGCACCGTGCGGTCAAGCACGCTCTCGACCCCGACGGAATCCTCAATCCCGGCAAGGCATTCTGAGCACGATCGATGGATTCGAGCGCCCGGTCGATTAGGATCGACGCCCGATCGATGGGCTGAGCGGGCTCAGGCGAGCCCGTCGCCGGCCAGGAACGTCAGGTAACTCGGGTGCTCCGGGTCGAGAACGAGACGTTGCTTGCGTCCGCGGGCCTTGATCAGGTCGGGGACCACCGTGAGGTAGCGGGGGAAGCTCGCGGCGTAGACGTCCACCCGCAACCGGTGACCGGGTTCGAGCACGGCGTCGGTGGGCACGAGATCGACGTCGATGCGGACCGGCTCGTCGGCGGGGACCGGCAGTTTGCGCTTGCGGGAGAGGTAGTGATGGGCACCGAGGAGATGCCCGTCCGCGGTGAATGTCGACATCGACCGGTCGAGGGCGCGATTGGTCGCCGAGAGCGCGCCGTTGGTGAGAACGGTCGAGGTGCCATCGGGCGCAACATCATTGACGGTCACCGCCCAGATACCCTCGTGTGCGGTGGTCGCCACGTTGAGGCGGAGGTTCATCGCTCCGCTGAGGTGGGTCGCCTCGGTGACCGGGGCGCTGGTGAACGACAATCCGCCGCGCTCCTGAAAGCGTGCGTCGGTGGTGAATCGATTGCCGAGAACCATCGACGCACCCGCGGTCACCTGCGTCATGTCCCGGGACACCATGCCGCGCAGGTCGGGCCGGATGTGCAGTGACGAAACACCTTGTGCCGGAGCTGTGCTCAGCGATCCGTCGTGCACGGCGTGATCCGCGGTCGTCGACGGCTCCTCGGTGAGATAGAGCCGCCGGGGTCGCACGCCCGGTCGCGGGAACGCCGCGCCGGACGTCCACGAACCGCCCTGCTGCATCATCGTGACCGGCCCGTAGTGGTCGATACCGTTGCGGTGGCCCTTGAGCCAGCGATCGAACCAGGCGCGCTCGAGGACATCGAGACGCGGAGGGGCGGAGCTGGATCCATGGCCGGTGCCCACGTCGAAGTGATACCCGTCGCCGACGAGCATCTGCTTGCGGCCGGGCTCGAGACGGAGCCGCTCGTAGATGCCGGTGGCGCTGCGCCCGAAGAGATCGTGCCACCCGCCGACGGTGAAGGTGGGCGCGGTGATCCGGTCGATCTGCGGATCCCGCTCGTCGAAATAGGGGTCGTCGAAGATCCGGTCGTCGCGGGCGGTGAGGAAACCCCACAGCAACGACGGGATCTCGGTCGCCGGGGAGGCCACGCGATCGCGCAGCCAACGCAGAGTGTCGCCGCGCATCACATCGCGCAGGTACGTCGACGGATTGGGTACCCACTTGAGCACGTTGACCACCGACAGCCACATCGGGATGAACGCCGACGGCATGCCGCCGGTGATGTAGACGTCGCGAACGATGTCGTCGCATCCCTCGACCGCGAAGACCGCGCCGAGTTCGGCCGGCCGTTTGTCGGCGGCCTGCAGCGAATTGATCGCCGAGTACGACCAGCCGGCGAGTCCGACCTTGCCGTCGCACCACTCTTGTTCGGCGGCCCAGGAGATGACCTCCACCGAGTCCTGTTGCTCGCGCGCGCCGAGGATCTGCCATTTGCCGCCGCTGGCCCCGGTGCCCCGGACATCGACGATGACCTGGACGTAACCGCTGCGCACCAGGGTGCGATTGATGCCGAAGACGTCGAGGATTCCGCCGGAGAGCGTGCCGGTCAGGCGGGTGAGCCCGCCGAGCGCGGTACCCGTCGCATCGATCGACGACGACGCGACCCGCAACGCACGCCCGAGTACCGGCGCGTGGGTGGTGGTGTCGATGAAGTCGACGGCCGCCCGGTTGTAGGGGTTGATGTTGACGATCGCGGGATAGGGGGTGAGCACGGTCTGGCCGAACCGGTTGGCGGGGCGGACCACCGTGGCACGCAACGTGACACCGTCGCTCATGGTGAGTTTGACGTCCCGGTCGACGACCACTCGGGGATAGAGCTGGGCGCCGTCGACAGCTTCCCGCCACCGGATACCGTCGGCACCGCCGGTCGGATCACCGAGGGGGAGGGTGCCGAAATGGGGAGTGGCGCGACCGCCGTCGGGCCGCGACGGGGCCACCTGGGGTCGTGACATCCCGGGGGAGCCCGGGTCCAACTGGTACGTCATGGTGCCTCACCCTGCCTGGGGTGTGACCGGACGCCGGACCCACCGGCGTCACCCACACCCCGTCGTGTTCTCGGGCCGTGAGTGAAACCCCGCTTACACTTTGTGGGCCACATCACTCCCGATGGCCGACTGTAGTGCATCGTCGATCTCGGAACCGCATCGAGGTGGGGTCCATTTGGGTCACGACAGTGAATCTGCAGTTCAAAGCCGTGTGTGACCTGGGAAACCCTCCGTTCGGTCAGGTGACCCTGGGACGTGGGGTCGGATTTGGTCGACGACGTCGAGCTCGGGTAACCTCGTTCTCGGTGTGACGCGCTTGCACGCGTCGTATCGGTTCAACCAGAGACCGTTGGTCATCGGGAGCGATCCCGATCGAAGGGCGACAGCAATGTCGGCGGCCCACGCAGGGAGAACGAGGAAGAAGCTCGAGCATGCCCATTCGGCATGATCGCCAGTGTGACGCCCCGTGCCTCTGTGTGCCGGGGCGTTTCGTCGTTTCGGGGGCTATTCGCCTTCCGCGGCGCGGCGTCTTCCGAAGGTTCCCTGCGTTGAACTCTGACCAACTCAACTCGAGTGATGAGGAAGGAGGCGAAGTATGGCCAAGTCCGACAAGGTCGCCGCAGTCGCGGAGATCGCAGAGCAGTTCGAGGGCGCAACGGCGGCGGTCGTCACGGAGTACCGTGGCCTGTCCGTCAGTCAGATCACCGATCTGCGTCGTTCCCTCGGTGAGGGCGCAACCTACTCCGTCGCCAAGAACACCCTGGTGAAGCGTGCCGCCGAGAAGGCGGGCGTGGAAGGGCTCGACGAGCTGTTCAGCGGTCCGACCGCGATTGCCTTCATCGAAGGCGAACCGGTTGTGGCCGCCAAGGCGATCAAGAACTTCGCCAAGGACAACAAGGCTCTCGTCATCAAGGGCGGATACATGGACGGCCGTGCGCTGTCCGTGGCCGAGATCGAACAGATCGCCGACCTTGAGACCCGCGAGGTCCTGTTGGCCAAGCTCGCCGGTGCCATGAAGGGCAATTTGGCAAAGGCTGCCGGCCTGTTCAACCAGCCGGCATCGCAGGTGGCGCGTCTCGCCGCGGCCCTGCAGGAGAAGAAGAACGAAGCCGGCGAGTAACTCGCCGCACCACAAACATCCCCACGGGGATCACCACGACCCCGTGTGGGGCTTGAATAGGAAGGACGCCAACCATGGCGAAGCTCACCGCTGACGAGCTCATCGATCAGTTCAAGGAACTGACCCTGCTGGAGCTCAGCGATTTCGTGAAGAAGTTCGAAGAGGTCTTCGAGGTCACCGCGGCCGCTCCGGTCGCCGTCGCCGCTGCCGGTGCTCCGGCTGCCGGTGGTGCCGCCGAGGCCGCTGCCGAGCAGGACGAGTTCGACGTCGTGCTCGAGGCTGCCGGCGACAAGAAGATCCAGGTCATCAAGGTCGTCCGTGAGGTCGTCTCGGGCCTGGGCCTCAAGGAGGCAAAGGATCTCGTCGAGGGCGCTCCCAAGCCGATCCTGGAGAAGGTCGACAAGGACGCCGCCGAGGCTGCCAAGGCCAAGCTCGAAGAGGCCGGCGCCAAGGTGTCCGTCAAGTAAGCTTGCTTACTTGCGCAGTGTGACCGTCAAGTAAGCTTGCGTGCTTACTTGTGCGGTGTGACCGTCGACTGACGGTGCATGTCCCGAACCCGGGGCGGAGAGATCCGTCCCGGGTTCGTTGCTGTCACGGGCCGCCGGGGCGTTGGGAGGCTTGGGGCATTGGGAGATCTGGGGCGGTGGGAGGTTTGGGGCGGTGGGACCAGGACGGACTAGTATCACCCCGCGTGACTGCTCCTGTGTCCCGTCGTGCGTTCACGGCGATCAACGTCGTCGGGGCCGTGGTGCTCGTCCTGGGGGTGTGCCGCGTCTTCGGCCAGCCGTGGCTGGTGCACCTCGGGCCCACCAAGTACTGGGGTCCGCCGGTGGATCTGCAGATCTACCGCTATGGCGGCCAGTTCCTCCTCCACGGGCAGCACCTCTACGACGGGCCGATGCCGCAGGCGAACGACAGCATCCTGCCGTTCACCTACCCGCCGTTCGCAGCGGTGTCCTTCGTGCCGATGAGCTGGATGCCGGTGCGGTTGCTCTCGGTCATCTTCCTGATCCTCGGATGCCTCCTGACGTGGTGGCTGATCCGAATCCTGCTGCGTCGTGTCGGATGTGGTGACCTGCCGGTCGGCTGGTCGATGATCCTCACCGGTGTGGCCTTCGAACTCGAACCGATCCGCATCACCCTCGATCTCGGCCAGATCAACCTGATCCTGGCCGGACTGGTCATCGCCGACACCCTCTGGGATCGGCGCCCCGCGTGGGCCGAACCGTATCGGGGACTGTTGGTCGGTATCGCCGCGGCGATCAAGATGACCCCGGCAGTCGTCGTCATCTATTTCCTCGCGCGCCGGCAGTGGCGGGCGGCGATCAACGTCGTCGTCGGATTCCTGGCCGCGACCGGTATCGCGTGGGCGATCACGCCGTCGGACACGTGGAAGTACTGGACGTCGACGGTGTTCGACCCAGAACGCATCGGCGGACTGGCCTTCGTCTACAACCAGGGCATCGCCGGTGTGCTGGCGCGCACCGGGATGAGCGACAGCGATCGCTCACACTGGTGGTTGCCGCTGTGTGCGATCGCAGGGCTCTATTGTCTGGCACTGGCGTGGCATCTGGCCAAGCGTCGCGAATACGAGCTGTGCTTCCTGGCGGCGTGGGCAGTGGCCCTGCTGGCCACCCCGGCCGCCTGGATTCACCACTGGGTGCTCACGTCGGTGTACATCCTGGTGTTCGTCACCATCGGAGTGCGAGCACTGCGAGCCAGGCGCGGCGACCGGCGGGGTGCGGTCTTCCTCGGGCTGGGCATCCTCGGCCTGATCGCGCAGCTCCCCGGACCATCGCTGTCACTGCCCAGCGCACAGCTCAACGAACTCCGGTGGGGCTGGTGGGAGATCATCTACGGCAACTCGTCGCTGATCTGGCTCGTGCTGATCCTGCTCATCTCCTGGTGGTTGCCGCTCACCCGGGTGCGTGAGGCATGGGAGCCCGGGGCAGACCAGCCGGAGTCGGTCGAGCCCGGGTCGGTGGAGCCGGATTCGGTCGAGCACGGCCACACCGAGAGCGTCGTCGGCGGCGCCGACACGGGGGCCTTCGACGACCGCGAAGAGGGCCTCGCGCGGTCCTGACGCCGTGCGCCACGCCACCGCACCGGGGACAAGGAGTGCCACCGCACTCGGGTCCCGACGATGGAACCGCGCCCACTTTCCTTCGGACCGTTTCATCGGCTAGTGTCATCGCCCGAGGGTAAGTTACCGGTTGGTAGATTTCTTTCGCGTCCACGCTGTGGGTCTTCGGTTCACGTGTGTGGGGGGTGCTGTTGCTGTGGTCGGATACAGTGACCCCAACCACACATGTCACCGAGGGGTGGACTCTCGCACCGGCGGGAGCTCATTGGGGGCAGCGAACTTCTGGAGGAAACTGTGGGTGTTGAGGTCAGCGTTGAGGGGCTCACCAAATCGTTCGGTTCGCAGAATATTTGGCGCGATGTGTCGTTGACCTTGCCCGAGGGTGAGGTGTCGGCCCTGCTGGGTCCGTCGGGTACCGGTAAATCGGTGTTCTTGAAGACGTTGATCGGGTTGCTGCATCCGGAGCAGGGGTCGGTGATCATCGACGGCACTGACATCACCCAGTGCTCGGCGAAGGAACTGTATGAGATCCGCAAGTTGTTCGGTGTGTTGTTCCAGGACGGTGCGTTGTTCGG
>NZ_MVPX01000097.1:0-10454 GCF_002043085.1 Gordonia sp. i37
CAGCCGGTGGTCAAGCAGTTCCTCTCCGGTGATCGGTTCGGTCCGATCGGTATGTCGGAGGAGAAGGATGAGGCGGTCCAGAAGCAGGAAGAGGCGATGCAGGCCGCGGGTATCGGTGGTGGCGGTACCAAGGACGACTTCTCGGAGATCATTCCGCAGGTGCAGCCCAATCCGGGTATGCCCGAACGCAAGGCTGTCGCCCGTCACCGCGAACGCGTCCTGGAACTGCTGCCGTCGCTGCCCGAAAACGCTCAGCGCGCGATCCGCGAGTCGATGGAGCAGGAGGACGAGATCCGCGCCCAGGCACAGGCCCACGGCGCCGACATGGCCGAGAACGGGGCAGGCGCGCCCGCCCATGCCGGTGGGTCGGGCCAGGGGGAGTGGAGCTCGGCCGGCGGTGTGGCCACCGCCGAAGCGCCCACCGACGTCTACGAGTTCGCCGGCAACGACGCGCCCACTCAACAGTGGGACGTGCCGCCGGCCGCCCAGGCAAACCAGCCCACCGAGCAGATCGACACCACCAAGAAACCCCGACACGGCGACGGGCGGAGCTAACCGAGAATGGCCAATGCCACCACGCGTGGCGCCGACAAGATCGCGCAAGCCGGAACGAGTGCACTTGCCCAGGCGGGCAACATCGTCCAGCTGTTCGTCGACGTCGCGCGTCAGACCTTCGTACGGCCCTTCCAGTGGCGCGAGTTCATCCAGCAGGCCTGGTTCATCGCCAGCGTCACGATCCTGCCGACGGCGCTCATCGCGATCCCGTTCGGCGCGATCGTCTCGCTGCAGACCGGTTCGCTGATCAAGCAGCTCGGTGCCGAGTCGTACACGGGTGCGGCGAGTGTGCTGGTGGTGATCCAACAGGGATCGCCACTGGTGACCTCGCTGCTGGTCGCCGGCGCCGCCGGGTCGGCGGTCGCCGCCGACCTCGGTTCGCGCACCATCCGCGAGGAGATCGACGCGATGGAGGTGCTGGGCATCAACCCGGTCCAGCGCCTGGTGGTTCCGCGTGTGCTCGCGATGATCCTGGTCGCCGTGCTGCTCAACGGGCTCGTCGCGGTCGTCGGTATCGGCGGCGGCTACTTCTTCAACGTCATCGTCCAGGACGGCACCCCGGGCGCCTATCTGGCGTCGTTCGGAGCGCTCGCGCAGCTCCCCGACCTGTGGATCTCGACCATCAAGGCCGCGATCTTCGGTGTGCTCGCCGGGGTCATCGCCGCCTACAAGGGACTCAATCCCAAGGGCGGCCCAAAAGGCGTCGGTGACGCGGTCAACCAGAGTGTGGTCATCACCTTCCTGCTGCTGTTCCTTGCCAACCTGATCATCACGGCGGTCTACCTTCAGATCGTCCCGCCGAAGGGAAGTTAGGCGTGTCCGGTGGTGGCGGAGTGACGATCGCCAAGAGTCGTCCCGAGTATTACTTCTACGAAGCACGCAAACTGGCCGGCAAGCCGTTGAAGGTACTCGACGGCGCGGGCGAACAGATGTCCTTCTACGGACGGACGTTGGCGTGGATCCCGAAGACGCTCGTGCACTACACGCGCGAGGTGCTGCGTCTGCTGGCCGAGGTGGCCTTCGGTACCGGCGGCCTGGCCGTCGTCGCGGGCACCGTCGGCGTGATGGTGTTGATGTCGGGGTTCACCGGCGTCGTCGTCGGTTTGCAGGGATATTCGGCGCTCGACCAGATCGGTTCGCAGGCGCTGACCGGCTTCCTGTCGGCCTACGTCAACACCCGTGAGGTGGCACCCCTGGTCGCGGGGCTGGCGTTGTCGGCGACGGTCGGGTGCGGTTTCACCGCACAGCTCGGTGCCATGCGCATCTCCGAGGAAATCGACGCTCTGGAATCGATGGCGGTGCCGTCGATCCCGTTCCTGGTGTCCACACGTGTGATCGCCGGTTTCATCGCGGTCATCCCGCTCTACGTGCTCGGTCTGCTCGCGTCGTATCTGGCCTCCCGGGAGATCACGGTCATCTTCAACGGCCAGTCCGCGGGCAACTACGACCACTACTTCAACTTGTTCCTGCCGCCGGCCGACGTGCTGTGGTCCTTCGGCAAGGTGCTGATCTTCGCGTTCGTCATCATCCTGGTGCACTGCTATTACGGCTACTACGCCAGCGGGGGTCCCGCGGGCGTCGGCGTGGCGGTGGGGCACGCCGTTCGTGCCGCACTCGTCCTGATCGCGGTGCTCGACTTCTTCCTCGGACTGGCGATCTGGGGCACCACCACGACCGTCAGAGTGGGAGGCTGATCGATGGGGACCGTGCGCCGCAGACTCCTCGGCGTCGCCTTCCTGGTCGTCGTCGCGTTGTTCTTCGCGGTGACGATCATGAAGTTCAACAAGACATTCACCGACTTCACGACCGTCACGCTCACCACCGACGCCGTCGGCAACGCGCTGCCCGCGAATGCCGACGTCAAGGCCCGCGGGGTCGTCGTCGGCGAGGTCCGCAGTATCTCACCGGCGCCGAACGGTTCGGTCGACGTCGAATTGGGGCTCAACCCCGACATGGCCAAGCAGATCCCGCAGGCGACCACCGCGCGAATCCTGCCCAAGACGCTGTTCGGCGAGCGCTACGTCGATCTGCAGCTGCCCGCCTCCGGTGGACCGGGGCTGCAAAACGGTGACGTCATCGCGACCGACAAGAGCGGTAACGCGCAGGAGCTGCAGCAACTGTTCGACAAGCTGCTCCCGGTCCTGCAGGCCATCCCGCCGCAGGATCTCAACGTGACCCTGACCTCGCTGTCGCAGGCTTTGCAGGGCCGCGGCGAGGAGCTCGGCACCACCATCGACAACCTCAACAAGGTGTTCGTCGGCATCAACGGGGTGCTGCCCGACCTGCAGGGCACCCTGCGGGGCTTGGCGAGTTTCTCGCAGACCTACTCCCAGGCGCTGCCCGACGTCATCGACGCCCTCGACAACTTCCGCACCACGTCGAACACCATCGTGGAGCGGCAAGGTGACCTGCGGACGTTGATCGCCACCCTCGGGGTCGCGGCCACCGACACCACCGGCTGGTTGCAGCAGAACGGAAACAACCTCGTCGACCTGTTCGTCGATTCCGAGCAGTTGCTCACCGGACTGGCCAAGCAGTCGCCGACCTTCCAGTGCACCTTCCACAACTTCGCGACCCTGATCCCGGAGTCGCAGAAGATCGTCGGTGCCGGCACCGCCAATCCCGGTGTGCGCGTGAACCTGCAGTTCGTGAACCCCCGCGGACGCTATCTCCCGAACCAGGACGAGCCGCGGTTCTTCGACACCGATCCGCCCGCGGTCTGCTACGAGCCGCCGACCAACGGCCGCCCGTTCCCGCAGTACCCCGGCGGTGGACTGGCCGACGGCTCCTACCAGCCGCCGTCGCGTAACCCCGGCCCGCGGACGATGCCGAGCCTGCCGCAGCCGCAGTTCACCACCACCCCGGTCGGACTGATCAAGCCCTCGCCGTTCGACGACCCGTCATTCCGGACCCAGCTGAAGCTGATCTACGGCTCGGCCAGCGGTACCCGCCCGGACGACGTCCCGACCTGGATCACCATGATCGGTGGTCCGGCGCTGGCCGGCGCGGAGGTGCACATCCAGTGAAATCCATTGTGGGACCACTGATCAAGCTGATCACGTTCGCGGTGATCACCGTGATCGCGACCAGCCTGCTCGCCTTGACGATCGCCAACGCCGGCGGCGACGGCGACAGCAAGTACAGCGCCGTGTTCGACGACGCCGCCCTGCTCAACAAGGGCGACGACGTGCGTATCGCCGGTGTGCGCGTCGGTCAGGTCACCGACGTCGCGGTGTACGACCAGAACAAGGCGATGGTGAAGTTCAACATCAACCGGTCGTCGCTGCCGCAGGGTGCGCAGCTCTACATCCGCTACCGCAACCTCACCGGCCTGCGCTACCTGGCCGTCGAGCGGGGTGCGGGTACCTCCGATGCGACCGTGGCACCGGGCTTCACCTTCGGCACCGACCCGAACGTGCGCGACACGCATCCCGCGGTGAATCTCACCGAATTGTTCAACGGGTTCAAACCACTGTTCCGTCAGCTCTCGGCCGCCGACGTCAACAACCTCGCCGACCAGATCATCAAGATCTTCCAGGGCGAGGAGGGCAACATCTCCACGTTGATCTCGAGCACCTCGTCGCTGACGAACTCGCTGGCCGACCGCGACAAGGTGATCGGTGAGCTCATCACCAACCTGACATCGGTGCTCAACACCGTCAATCGCAACGACGCGAACTTCAAGTCGCTCCTGGACAACACCGAGCAACTCGTGACCGGCCTTGCGGCGCAACGTGGTTCGGTCGGATCGGCGATCGCCTCGGTATCGAATCTGACGACGGTGACCGCGTCGATCCTGTCGCAGACCAGGCCGTCGATCCAAGGCGACATCGCAGGTCTGAAGTCGCTGGCCGACCAGATCAACGCGCGCAACAAGGACGTGAACCAGATCCTGAACAATCTGCCGGTCAAGCTCCAGAAGATCGGCCGCGCGGCGACCTTCGGGTCGTGGTTCCAGTTCTATCTGTGCGGCATCGACGTCGTGGCGGGCAACGGTAAGTCGACCCTGCTGACCCAGCCGGCGGTGCCGCTGCCCGACATCAATCATGTGCTCTACACCAGCGCGGCGACCCGCTGCTGGAAAGACAACAGGCCAGGGGGGTGAGAGACGAGATGACGGATAACAGCAACCCCGGCAACGGCGCGGACGATACCGGCGCGCAGGCACCGAAGAAGTCCCATCCGCATCGCCGCTTCGGCGGTCGGCGAAGTCCGGTCTCCATCGGCGGGATCGGCATCCTGATCCTGCTGATGGCCGCGGTCTCCGCGTTCTATCTGACCTCTCTCCCGCTGGTCGGGCAGGCCGCCACCTACACCGCGAAGTTCACCGAGGCCGCAGGCCTCAAGGCGGGCAACGAGGTCCGCGTCGCCGGCGTCAAGGTCGGCGAGGTCAAGGACGTGACCCTCGACGGCGACCGGGTCGACGTCAGGTTCCGGGTGTCCAACACCTGGATCGGTAACCAGACGCAGGCGTCCATCCAGATCAAGACGGTGCTGGGACAGAAGTACCTGAGCCTCAATCCGCGCGGCAGCAAGCAGGCCGATCCCGATGTGCCGCTGACCGATACGGTCTCGCCGTACGACGTGATCGAGGCGTTCTCCGACGCGACGACCCAGATCGAGGACCTCGACACCAACCAGTTGGCGCAGTCGATGCGCTCGCTCTCGGATGCCTTCTCCGGGACCGCGGGTGACATGGGGCCCGCTCTCGACGGCATCGCGCGGTTGTCGAACACCATCGCCAGCCGTGACCAAGAGGTGCAGAAGCTGTTGCAGGCCACCAAGGACACCTCCAAGATCCTCGCCGACCGCAACCAGACCTTCGTGCGGCTGATCGCCGGTGCCGGGCAGTTGCTCGACGAACTCAACAACCGGCAGAAGAACATCTCGGCGCTGCTCGCCACGACGACGACGCTGTCGACGGCGTTGACCGGCATCGTGCGTGACAACGAGGCGCAGATCGGGCCCGCGCTCGACTCGCTCAAGGGCGTGAACGAACTGCTGACCAAGCAGAACGCCAACCTGCGCGCGACGATCACGAACATGGCGCCGTTCTATCGGCTCTACGCCAACGTGCTCGGCAACGGTCGGTGGTTCGAGTCGGTGGTCACCAACCTGCTGCCCCCGGCGCTGCCGCAGCAGAACACCACCCGACTGCCCAACAAGCAGGCCAACCAGAACAACGGCGGAACGGGGGCCACCGGATGACCACCGCACCGGATCTGACGAACACCTCCGGCCCCGGCCGGTGGTTCACCCCGCGCCACATCGTCTACATCGTGTTCGGCGTGATCATCGCGCTGATCGTCGCGGGGGTGTTGTGGTGGGCCTTCTCGCTGATCGGCACCACCAAGGTGACCGCCACCTTCCACCGCTCCGTCGGCATCTACGAGGGCACCGACGTCCGCGTCCTCGGGGTGTCGGTGGGCAAGGTGGATTCCGTTGAGCCCGAAGGCGATTCGGTCAAGGTGACGATGACGGTGGATCGTGGTGTGGATCTGCCCGCCGACGTCAAGGCCGTTCAGATCATCCCGTCGGTGGTCGCCGACCGCTTCGTCCAGCTGACGCCCGCCTACTCCGGCGGACCCAAGGCCGGCAAGGACGTCACCCTCGGACTCGACAAGACGATGGTCCCCGTCGAGATCGACCAGGTCTATTCGAGTGTGCAGAAACTGTCCGAGGCGCTCGGCCCCGACGGCGCCAACAGCAAGGGGGCGGTGAGCCAGCTCATCACCACCGGTGCCGACAACCTGCAGGGCAACGGTGAGAAGCTCGGCGCCGCGATCGAGAATCTCTCGAAGGCCAGCACCACCCTGTCGGACTCGCATGGCGATCTGTTCGACACCGTCAAGAACCTCAACACCTTTGTCGGCGCGCTGCGCGAGAACGACACCCAGGTGCGCCAGTTCAACACGCAGATGGCCGATTTCAACAGCTTCCTCGCCGGTGAACGCCAGCAGCTCGCGACCGCGCTGAACAAGTTGTCGATCGCCCTCGGCGACGTCGCCGGGTTCATCCAGGACAACCGCGAACAGATCGGTCAGACGCTGAAGGATCTACAGCCGACGACGCAGGCGCTGCTCGACACCAAGACGTCGCTGAAGGAGATCTTGACGGTGCTCCCGCTGACGCTGAGCAACCTGATCAACGCCTACGACGCCGAGTCCGGCACGCTCGCGATGCGACTGACGATCCCCGATCTGCAGAATCTGCTTGCGGCGCAGTGCAAGTTCCTCGACCTCGGTCAGCTGCTGCCGGGCAATCCGGCCGCCACCCAGTTCAGCGACACCCTCGCGCCGCTGATCAATCAGTGCACCAACATCGCCAACCAGGTCAACGACAAGGTCCTCACCCCGATCCTGCCCATCCTGCCGTTCGGCATCATGAGCAACGGCAAGTTGCAGCAGTATCCGGTCCCGGGCACCGTGCCCGGTACCCCGGACCGGCGGCTGAATCCGGGGCCGAGCACGGGCCGTACGCCGGCCTCGACCACCGCACGGCCGTCGACGAGCCGCCCGGCGTCGACGACGGCCCGACCGGGAACGGGGGGCAACTGACATGGGGTATGTGACGAAGCACTCGCGCCCGTCGCTGCGTGCTCGGTTGACCGGAACATTGGGTGCTCGGTTGACCGGGGCACTGCTGAGCCTGGCCACCGTGGTGCTGGTGGCCGGTTGCGGCAGCAACGGCATCCAGTCGATCCCGCTGCCCGGTGGCGTCGACGTCGGCGACAATCCGCGGACCTACACCATCCAGTTCAGCGACATCCTGGATCTGGTCCCGCAGTCGATGGTGAAGCAGAACGGCGTCGCCGTCGGCCGCGTCACCAAGGTCGAGGTCCCCGACAACGAGTGGTACGCGCTGGTCACCATCAAGGTGAAGCACGAGATCGACCTGTCCGACCAGGCGCAGGCGGCGGTCCAGCAGACCAGTCTGCTCGGCGAGAAGTTCGTGGCCCTCGACGACCCGGCGGAGGCCGGCAACGCGCCGCGCCAGCCCGACGGCCAGCCGATTCCGCTGGCCCGGACCCGCACCGCCACCGACATCGAACAGGTGCTCGGCGCGTTGTCGATGTTGCTCAACGGAGGTGGCATCAACCAGCTGGAGCCCATCGTCACCGAGCTCAACAAGGCCTTCGACGGCCGCGCGAACAACGTCAAGAGCTTGCTGAACAACGCCTCGGAACTCATCTCGGGTCTCAACAAGCAGCGCGACGACATCATCAGTGCGATCGATGGGCTCAACACGCTCTCGGCGCGGGCCAATGCGCAGACCGATCAGATCAACCGCATCCTGCAGCAGTTGCCCGCCGGTATTGCCGTCCTCGAGCAGCAGCGTCCGCAGTTCGTCGACCTGTTGACCAAACTCGACAAACTCGGGCAGGTGGGCACCGATGTCCTCGGCCGCGCCCGCGAGTCGATGATCACCGATCTCAAGGCGCTTCGACCGGTGTTGACCGAATTGTCCAAGGCGGCACCGGATCTCATCACCGCCGCGCCGCTGATGCTGACCCACCCGTTCCCCGACTCATTGCTGCCCGCGGTGCAGGGTGACTCGACCAACCTGTTCATGACGTTGGATCTGCGCACGCTGAATCAGCTCGAGGCGCTCGGTGTGGGCCAGGGCAACCCGGTCTATTCGCCGCCGGAGCGGCACAGCGTGCCGGTGAACCCGTCGAACCCCTACTACAAGGGCAACGGGCCGCGTTACGGCTGGCCGACGATCACCCTGCTGCCGCCGGCCGCGAACTCGCGTCCGGGCCCCAACACGCCACCGTCGGGCGGCACCTACCCGGCCAACCCGGCGTCGTTCGCCCCGGTTCCCGCCCAGGGGCAGGGACTGCTGGACAAGACGCTCGCACAGATGGGGGTGGGCGCATGATCGGCAAGCTCGCCAAGATCCAGCTGCTGGTGTTCGCCGTCGTCGGCATCGTCGCGATCGTCTACGTCGGCGCGAAATACGCGCGGCTCGACAAGCTCGCCGGCATCGGCAACTACACGGTGACCGCGGAGATGAATCAGTCCGGTGGCATCTTCACCAACGCCGAGGTCACCTACATGGGCATCCCCGTCGGCCGGGTGGGCGCGATGACGCTGACCGCCGACGGCGTCGACGTCAAACTCGACCTCAACTCCGGTGGTCCCAAGATCCCGGCGTCGTCGAAGGCCGTCGTCGCCGAGCGGTCGGCGATCGGTGAGCAGTTCATCGACTTGCAGCCGTCGGGGTCGACGTCCGGGCCGTACCTGGGCAACGGGTCGACGATCTCACCCGACAACGTCTCCATCCCGGCGCCGCTCGAGGACGTCGTCGCCTCGGCCATCAACTTCACCAACTCGATCCCGATCGACGACCTGCACACGGTGATCACCGAGCTCGGCAAGGCCTTCAACGGGCAGGGTGACAATCTGTCCCGCCTCGTCGACTCGTTGAACACGCTGGCGAAGGCGGGCGCGGACAATCTGCCGCAGACGATCTCGCTGATCCAGAACTCCGATGTGGTGCTCTCCACCCAGGCCGACCAGTCCGATGCGATCCTGACGTGGTCGCGCAACCTGAACCTGATCACCGCCACGCTCGCGTCGTCGGACCCCGATCTGCGACGTCTGCTCACCACGGGCACGGCGTCGGCGACCCAGATCTCGGCGCTGATCCAGAAGAACGGCGGCGATCTGGGCAAGGTGGTCGGCGACCTTTCCGAGGTGTCGCGCACGATCCAACCCGCGACGTACATGACCTCGGGGACGTTCGCGATGCTCTCGGCGCTCTCGGCAGGCAGCCACAGCCCGGCACCCGGCGACGGGCAGATCCACTTCGGCATCGTGCTCGAAACCAACAACCCGCCGGCGTGCACCAAGGGGTACGAGAGCACCTACAAGATGATCGACGAGATCAAGAAGAAGGACCCGACCTTCGACATCCGCTACGACGATTTCCCGTTCAACACGAACGCGTCGTGTGATGTGCCGTTCGGTAATCCGACGGGTGTGCGCAGCGCCGACCGCGTGCAGTACGCCAACCCCGACACCCCGCAACCGTGGGACAACACGCCCAAGAAGGACCCCGACAAACTGAACCTCAATCCGCTGGCCACCCAGCTCGCCTACCTGTTGGGTGTGCGTCCGGTGAACCCCGGTGGATTCGGGTACGGCGTCGGCCAGTGACGAAACACGCTGGATGACGGGCTGTTTCCGGCCCGTCGACGACGCCTGTTCGACGATGAAGGAGCGATTGGCAACCTCTCAGGTCCGATCGTTACAGTGACGCGCGATGACGACGAAGAGTGACCCGAAGCGGTCCCGCACGCCCCGGCAAGGGACCGACGAACCCGGCGCGGCGGGCGGACGAAACCCCGCTGCCGGTACCGCGGCCGACAAGAACGGGCCGACACCGCGCAATGCCGCGAGGCTGCGCAACATTCTGGGCGTGGTGGTGATCGGCGTACTGGTCGCCGCGATCGCATGTGCCGGCTGGTTCGGGTATCGGGCCTATGAGGCCTACGCGGTGGCGGCGCCGACGCAGCAGGCACGCGACGACGCGACGGGAGCCGCCGAGCAGGCGATGCTCAACGTCACCACGATCGATCCCAAGAACATGAACACCTTCAACCAGCGGCTGCAGAGCAGCTTCGCCGGTGACGCCCTCGATCAGGTCCGCCAGCAGGTGGCCGGCACGCTCGACCCGCAGCTCCAGCAGGCCGGCAGCCAGGTGGGGTCGACGACCTCGCGGGTGGTGCGGTCGGCGCCGACGCAGGTGAACGCCGACGAGGGGACCGCGCAGGTCCTCGTGTACGTCGCGGTGACGGGCAAGATGCCCGGGCAGGCGTCGGAGACCCCGAACACCATGGGATTCCTGGTCGGGATGCAGAAATTCGGTGACACGTGGAAGGCGGTGAAGGTGAG
>NZ_MVPX01000098.1:0-9037 GCF_002043085.1 Gordonia sp. i37
CAGCCCCCCCGCCCCGACCGGTGCACCGACAGGGGGCAACTGATGGCGCGCACACCAGGGCAGCGCAAGCCCGGCTACCGCCCGAAGGTCGCCGGGTCCCGGCGCCCGGCCGATCAGGTCGTGGACGAGACGGTTACCGATCAGGTTGCGGACGGGACGGCGACCGACGTGTCGGCCACCGACGTGACGGCGACCTCCGCAGAGGAGAAGCCTGCAGAGGAGAAGCCTGCCGACAAGTCTGCCGCGGAGGAGCACGTCGGGGAGGAGCCGGTCGCAGACGAGTCGGTCGCAGACGAGCCGGTAGTCGACGAGCCGGTCACCGATGAGCCCGAGGCAGCCGAGTCCGAGGCAGCGCCGATCTCGCTGACGAAGAAGAACGCAGACGCCAAAGACCCCGAAGCCGGGGCCCCGGACGACCCCGCCGTCGAGCCCGAACGTCCGACCGGCAAGACGCGACCGGTGTCGCGGGTGTCGACCATCAAACCGCAGCCCGACGCCGCGCGCCGCGCGCAGACGCAGGCAAACGCGCAGCGCGGCAACGGGTTCGGCCGACGCGGAGCGGGTCGCGACAGGTCGGCCGAAAAGGAACTGGCCGCCGCTCGTCGGGCCGAGCGGGGATGGTTCTCCGGTCGGGCCATCGCGATCATCGCCGGTGTGGCCGCTCTGTTAGCGATCGTCGCCGTCGTCCTCGCGCTGCATCCGGGTGCGAACGTCGGCGACAACAAGGCCTTCATCGATCAGGCCGCCACCACCGACCTGACCTCGCAGGCGCAGTCGAAGTTCTGTCAGGTCCAGGGCGCGCGCAGCAAGGACTTCGACAACTGGGCCGCCTCGGCTCGGACAGCCCTCACCGGCGACGCCCTCAAACAGTTCAACCAGGGCCTGCCGACCATCAAGGAGCAGTTCGGGCAGCAGGACGTCACCAACGACTGCAAGGTCGACGCCGTCGGCGTCACCAAGCTGTCCGGCGACTCCGACGGCGCCACCGCCGACGTGATCCTGAACTTCGTCGCCTCGGGGACCGCCAACGGCGCCCCGACACAGAGTGTCATCGGTCGCTACCAGCTCGGTCTGGTCAAGCACGGCGATCAGTGGCTCATCCAGAGCTACACCGACATCTGACACCTGGCGAAATGGTGTCGACTTCGGGTTTGTGTGCCCTACAGGACACACAAACCCGAAGTCGACACCACTGCGGTGCGGTCTGGCCGGCATCCGGCGTACCCGGAATCGCTCCCCAGCAGGTTCAACACACTATTTCTTCCACAAATCTGCGCGTAGCGCTTGACGTGACGGCGTCGGCGGGCCAATCTGTCACCAGCGAATATCGCGGGTGGCAGCCACACAGCGCGGATTCGGTTCACGGCGTCGCTGCCTGCAGTGTGATCACTGCTTGACACGGTGCCTTCTTTTCCTGTTATAGTTGGACGTTGCGCTGGCTGCCTCCTGTCCATCTAACGATTCTCCTTCCGGCCACCTTGTGTGAGCTGCGGTGATCGCCGATCCAGGTTTGTCACCAGCGAACGGCCCATCAGCCACGCCATACAACGCACGGCAGTGAACACATCGTGTTGGAAGGACGCACCTTGGCAGTCGACCGCCAGTCCACCTCAACCACCATCCCTGGCGCACCACACCGCGCCTCGTTCGCGAAGATCAGCGAACCCTTGGAGGTACCGGGCCTCCTCGACCTCCAACTCGACTCCTTCGAATGGCTCGTCGGTTCTCCCGAATGGCGCGCGAAAGCGATCTCGCGCGGCGACGAGAGCCCTACCGGAGGCCTCGAGGACATCTTGCACGAGCTCTCGCCCATCGAGGACTTCTCGGGTTCGATGTCGCTGTCCTTCTCCGACCCGCACTTCGACGAGGTCAAGGCCTCCGTCGAGGAGTGTAAGGACAAGGACATGACGTACGCGGCCCCGCTGTTCGTCACCGCGGAGTTCATCAACAACAACACCGGTGAGATCAAGTCGCAGACCGTGTTCATGGGCGACTTCCCGATCATGACCGACAAGGGCAGCTTCATCATCAACGGCACCGAGCGTGTCGTGGTGAGCCAGCTCGTGCGCAGCCCCGGTGTCTATTTCGACGCCACCATCGACAAGACCACCGAGAAGACCCTGCATACCGTCAAGGTCATCCCGAGTCGTGGCGCATGGCTCGAGTTCGACGTCGACAAGCGTGACACCGTCGGTGTGCGTATCGACCGCAAGCGCCGCCAGCCGGTCACCGTGCTGCTCAAGGCGCTCGGTTGGACCACCGAGGAGATCAGCGAGCGTTTCGGGTTCTCCGAGATCATGATGTCCACCCTGGAGAAGGACAACGCCGCCAACCAGGACGAGGCACTGCTCGAGGTCTACCGCAAGCTGCGTCCGGGCGAGCCGCCGACCAAGGAGTCCGCGGAGAACCTCCTGGAGAACCTGTTCTTCAAGGAGAAGCGCTACGACCTCGCGCGCGTCGGCCGGTACAAGGTCAACAAGAAGCTCGGTCTCACCGACAACCCGATGACCGGCGAGGCGGTGCTGACCCGCGAGGACATCGCCGCGACCGTCGAGTACCTGGTGCGTCTGCACGACGCCGACCCGCACACCGTGTCGTTCGCCAAGGTTGCCGGTCCCGAGGGCCTCGACGTGCCGATCGAGGTCGACGACATCGACCACTTCGGCAACCGTCGTCTGCGCACCGTGGGCGAGCTGATCCAGAACCAGATCCGCGTGGGTCTCTCGCGTATGGAGCGTGTCGTGCGTGAGCGCATGACCACCCAGGACGTCGAGGCGATCACCCCGCAGACCCTGATCAACATCCGTCCTGTCGTGGCGGCGATCAAGGAGTTCTTCGGCACCAGCCAGCTCTCGCAGTTCATGGACCAGAACAACCCGCTGTCGGGGCTGACCCACAAGCGTCGCCTGTCGGCGCTGGGCCCGGGTGGTCTGAGCCGTGAGCGCGCCGGCCTCGAGGTGCGCGACGTGCACCCGAGCCACTACGGCCGCATGTGCCCGATCGAGACCCCGGAAGGCCCGAACATCGGCCTGATCGGCTCGCTGTCGGTGTACGCGCGGGTCAACCCGTTCGGCTTCATCGAGACCCCGTACCGCAAGGTCGTCGACGGCGTCGTCACCGACACCATCGAGTACATGACCGCCGACGAGGAGGATCGTTACCTCATCGGTCAGGCCAACACCAGCTATGACCTGAACGGCAACATCACCGACGAGCGCGTCCTGGTCCGCAAGAAGGGCTCCGAGGTGGAGTTCGTCGATGCGGCGCAGGTCGAGTACCTCGACGTCTCGCCGCGCCAGATGGTGTCGGTCGCGACCGCGATGATCCCGTTCCTCGAGCATGACGACGCCAACCGCGCCCTGATGGGTGCGAACATGCAGCGTCAGGCCGTGCCGCTGGTGCGCAACGAGTCGCCGCTGGTCGGTACCGGCATGGAGTTGCGTGCCGCCGTCGACGCCGGTGACGTCATCGTCTCGTCCAAGACCGGCGTGGTCGAGGAGGTCTCGGCCGACTACATCACCGTGATGGCCGACGACGGCACCCGCGACACCTACCGGATGCGCAAGTTCGCACGCTCCAACCATGGCACCTGCGCCAACCAGCGTCCGATCGTGGACGAGGGGCAGCGCGTGGAGTCCGGTCAGGTCCTCGCCGACGGGCCCTGCACCGAAAACGGTGAGATGGCCCTGGGCAAGAACCTGCTCGTGGCGATTATGCCGTGGGAGGGCCACAACTACGAGGACGCGATCATCCTGAGCCAGCGGCTCGTGGAGGAGGACGTGCTCACCTCGATCCACATCGAGGAGCACGAGATCGATGCCCGCGACACCAAGCTCGGTGCCGAGGAGATCACCCGCGACATCCCGAACGTCTCCGACGAGGTGCTCGCCGATCTCGACGAGCGCGGCATCGTGCGCATCGGTGCGGAAGTCCGCGACGGCGACATCCTGGTCGGCAAGGTCACCCCGAAGGGCGAGACCGAGCTGACCCCGGAGGAGCGTCTGCTGCGTGCCATCTTCGGTGAGAAGGCCCGTGAGGTGCGCGACACCTCGCTCAAGGTCCCGCACGGTGAGACCGGCAAGGTCATCGGTGTGCGCGTGTTCAGCCGTGACGACGACGACGATCTGCCGCCCGGCGTCAACGAGCTGGTCCGCGTTTACGTGGCGCAGAAGCGCAAGATCCAGGACGGCGACAAGCTCGCCGGCCGCCACGGCAACAAGGGCGTCATCGGCAAGATCCTGCCCGCCGAGGACATGCCGTTCCTGCCGGACGGCACCCCGGTCGACATCATCCTCAACACCCACGGTGTGCCGCGTCGTATGAACATCGGCCAGATCCTGGAGACCCACCTCGGGTGGATCGCCAAGGCCGGCTGGAACGTCGACGTGGCCGGCGGGGTCCCGGAGTGGGCGTCGAAGCTGCCCGAGGACATGTACTCGGCGGCTCCCGACACCAACACCGCGACCCCGGTGTTCGACGGTGCCCGCGAGGAGGAGCTGACCGGACTGCTGTCCTCGACGCTGCCCAACCGCGACGGTGAGGTCATGGTCAACGGCGACGGCAAGGCCACGCTGTTCGACGGTCGTTCCGGTGAGCCGTTCCCGTACCCGGTGTCGGTCGGCTACATGTACATCATCAAGCTGCACCACCTCGTCGACGACAAGATCCACGCACGCTCGACCGGTCCGTACTCGATGATCACCCAGCAGCCGCTCGGCGGTAAGGCCCAGTTCGGTGGCCAGCGCTTCGGTGAGATGGAGTGCTGGGCGATGCAGGCCTACGGCGCCGCCTACACCCTGCAGGAGCTGCTGACGATCAAGTCCGACGACGTGGTCGGCCGCGTGAAGGTGTACGAGGCGATCGTCAAGGGCGAGAACATCCCCGAGCCCGGTATCCCCGAGTCGTTCAAGGTGCTCCTCAAGGAGCTCCAGTCGTTGTGCCTCAACGTCGAGGTGCTCTCGAGTGACGGTGCCGCGATCGAGATGGCCGACTCCGACGACGAGGATCTCGAGCGCGCCGCCGCCAACCTGGGAATCAACCTGTCGCGCAATGAGTCCGCGACGGTCGACGACCTGGCGAACTGATCAAACGCCCGCCGGGGCCACGGCCCCGGCGGGTACCCCCATTAGTCGAATCAAAGAGCTTGCTCAGGGAAGGCATAGAGTGCTCGACGTCAACTACTTCGACGAACTGAAGATCGGTCTCGCCACGGCCGATGACATCCACAACTGGTCCTACGGCGAGGTCAAGAAGCCGGAGACCATCAACTACCGCACGCTCAAGCCCGAGAAGGACGGCCTGTTCTGCGAGAAGATCTTCGGACCGACTCGCGACTGGGAGTGCTACTGCGGCAAGTACAAGCGTGTGCGCTTCAAGGGCATCATCTGCGAGCGTTGCGGGGTCGAGGTCACCAAGGCCAAGGTCCGCCGCGAGCGCATGGGCCACATCGAGCTGGCCGCCCCGGTCACCCACATCTGGTACTTCAAGGGTGTGCCGAGCAGGTTGGGCTACCTGCTCGACCTGGCGCCGAAGGATCTCGAGAAGATCATCTACTTCGCCGCCTACGTGATCACCTCCGTCGACGACGAACTGCGCCACAACGAGCTCTCCACGCTCGAGGCGGAGATCGAGGTCGAGAAGAAGGCCGTCGCCGACCAGCGTGACGTCGACCTCAACGAGCGTCAGCAGAAGCTCGAGGCCGATCTCGCCGAGCTCGAGGCCGAGGGTGCCAAGGCTGACGTCCGCCGCAAGGTCAAGGACGGGGCCGAGCGCGAGATGCGTCGCATGCGTGACGCCGCGCAGCGTGAGCTCGACGGTCTCGACGAGCTGTGGGACAAGTTCGTCAAGCTCTCCCCCGGCGATCTGATCATCGACGAGAAGCTCTACCACCAGCTCCAGGACCGCTACGGCGAATACTTCGCCGGATCGATGGGCGCCGAGGCGATCAAGAAGCTCCTCGAGACCTTCGACATCGATGCCGAGGCCGAGTCGCTGCGCGAGACGATCCGCAGCGGCAAGGGTCAGAAGAAGCTGCGTGCGCTCAAGCGCCTCAAGGTGGTTGCGGCGTTCCAGCAGTCGGGCAACTCGCCGCTGGGCATGGTGCTCGACGCCGTTCCGGTGATCCCGCCGGAGCTGCGTCCGATGGTGCAGCTCGACGGTGGCCGCTTCGCGACCTCCGACCTCAACGACCTGTACCGCCGTGTCATCAACCGCAACAACCGCCTCAAGCGACTGATCGACCTCGGTGCCCCCGAGATCATCGTCAACAACGAGAAGCGGATGCTGCAGGAGTCGGTGGACGCCCTGTTCGACAACGGCCGTCGCGGACGTCCGGTCACCGGACCGGGTAACCGCCCGCTGAAGTCGCTCTCGGATCTGCTCAAGGGCAAGCAGGGCCGGTTCCGTCAGAACCTGCTCGGCAAGCGCGTCGACTACTCCGGCCGTTCGGTCATCGTTGTCGGCCCGCAGCTCAAGCTGCACCAGTGCGGCCTGCCCAAGCTGATGGCGCTCGAGCTGTTCAAGCCGTTCGTGATGAAGCGTCTGGTCGACCTGAACCAGGCCCAGAACATCAAGAGCGCCAAGCGCATGGTCGAGCGTCAGCGGCCGGCCGTGTGGGACGTCCTCGAAGAGGTCATCGCCGAGCACCCGGTGCTGCTGAACCGTGCGCCGACGCTGCACCGTCTCGGTATCCAGGCCTTCGAGCCGCAGCTGGTGGAGGGCAAGGCCATTCAGCTGCACCCGCTGGTCTGTGAGGCCTTCAACGCCGACTTCGACGGTGACCAGATGGCCGTGCACCTGCCGCTGAGCGCGGAGGCGCAGGCCGAGGCCCGCATCCTGATGCTGTCCTCGAACAACATCCTGTCGCCGGCTTCCGGTCGCCCGTTGGCGATGCCGCGTCTGGACATGGTGACCGGCCTGTTCTACCTGACCACCCTCAAGGAGGGTGCGGCAGGCGAGTACCAGGCCGCGACCGCCGATCATCCCGAGGAGGGCGTGTACTCCAGCCCGGCCGAGGCCATCATGGCCGTCGACCGTGGGGTGCTGACCGTGCAGTCGCGCATCAAGGTGCGACTGACCGATCAGCGTCCGCCGCTGGAGATCGAGGCGCAGGAGTTCGCCGACGGCTGGCGGTTCGGGCAGCCGTGGACCATCACGACCACGCTGGGTCGGGTGCTGTTCAACGAGCTGCTGCCGATCGAGTACCCGTTCGTCGACGAGCAGATGCCGAAGAAGCGTCAGGCCGCGATCATCAACGATCTCGCCGAGCGCTACCCGATGATCGTCGTCGCGCAGACCGTCGACAAGCTCAAGGATGTCGGCTTCTACTGGGCGACCCGTTCGGGCGTGACCGTGTCGATGGCCGACGTGCTCGTGCCGCCGCAGAAGGCCGAGATCCTTGAGCGTTACGAGGAGCGTGCCGATGGTCTGGAGCGCAAGTTCCAGCGCGGTGCCCTGACCCCGGACGAGCGGCGCGATGCGCTGGTCGAGATCTGGAAGCAGGCCACCGAAGAGGTCGGTAAGGCCATGGAGGACTACTACCCCGAAGACAACCCGATCACGATGATCCCGAAGTCGGGTGCGACGGGAAACATGACCCAGGTCCGCAACCTGTCGGGCATGAAGGGTCTGGTGACAAACCCCAAGGGTGAGTTCATCCCGCGTCCGATCAAGTCCTCCTTCCGAGAGGGCCTGACCGTGGCGGAGTACTTCATCAACACCCACGGTGCCCGAAAGGGTCTGGCCGACACCGCACTTCGTACCGCCGACTCGGGTTACCTGACCCGCCGTCTGGTCGACGTCAGCCAGGATGTCATCGTCCGCGAGACCGACTGTGCCACCGAGCGCGGCATCGTCGTCCCGCTGGGCGAGAAGCAGCCCGACGGTTCGATCATCCGTGACGCGCACGTCGAGACCAGTGCGTACGCACGCACGCTGGCCGCCGACGCCCTCGACGCCGATGGCAATGTCGTCGTCGAGCGTGGTCACGACCTCGGTGATCCGGCAATCGAGGCCCTGCTCGCAGCGGGTATCACGCAGGTCAAGGTTCGTTCGGTGTTGACCTGTGCGACCGGCACCGGCGTGTGTGCGATGTGCTACGGACGGTCGATGGCCACCGGCAAGCTCGTCGACATCGGTGAGGCCGTCGGCATCATCGCGGCCCAGTCGATCGGTGAGCCCGGTACCCAGCTGACCATGCGTACCTTCCACCAGGGTGGCGTCGGTGACGACATCACCGGTGGTCTTCCGCGTGTGCAGGAGCTCTTCGAGGCGCGCGTGCCCAAGGGCGTCGCACCGATCGCGGAGGTCTCCGGCCGGGTGCGTCTCGAGGACGACGACCGCTTCTACAAGATCACGATCGTCCCCGACGACGGATCGGAAGAGGTTGTCTACGACAAGATCTCGAAGCGTCAGCGTCTGCGTGTGTTCAAGCACGACGACGGCTCCGAGCGTCTGCTCGCCGACGGCGACCACGTCGAGGTCGGTCAGCAGCTCATGGAGGGTTCGGCGAACCCGCACGAGGTGCTGCGTGTGATGGGGCCCCGTCAGGTGCAGGGGCACCTGGTCAACGAGGTCCAGGAGGTCTACCGCAGCCAGGGTGTGTCGATCCACGACAAGCACATCGAGACCATCGTGCGTCAGATGCTGCGTCGCGTGACGATCATCGACTCGGGGTCGACGGAGTTCCTGCCCGGTTCACTCACCGAGCGTGCCGAGTTCGAGGCCGCCAACCGTCGCGTCGTCTCCGAGGGTGGCGAGCCCGCGGCCGGTCGTCCGGTGCTGATGGGTATCACCAAGGCGTCGTTGGCCACCGACTCGTGGCTGAGTGCGGCGTCGTTCCAGGAGACCACCCGTGTGCTCACCGATGCGGCCATCAACAGTCGCAGCGACAAGCTCATCGGTCTCAAGGAGAACGTGATCATCGGTAAGCTGATCCCGGCCGGTACCGGCATCAACCGGTACCGCAACATCCAGGTGCAGCCGACCGAGGAGGCGCGCGCCGCGGCCTACGCGATGCCCGCCTACGACGACACCTACT
>NZ_MVPX01000099.1:0-9653 GCF_002043085.1 Gordonia sp. i37
CCCCCGCCGGCGCTGCGGTGCCGCTCGACGACTACGGCTTCTCCAGCGGCGACTACCGCTAGTCACCTCAAGAGGTCAGGCGACCCCCGCACCGGAAGGTGCGGGGGTCGCTGTCTTTTTTTGGAGCGTCTTGTGTGGGCCCATCAGCTCTCATGTCGATACGGCAGGTACTGCACATTCCAGTGGTTGCCGTCGGGATCGTCGAAGTAGACGAAGTGTCCCCACTGAGTGATGTCGACGTCGGAAACCTCGATTCCGGCGTCGGTGAGGTGCCGGTGGGCTGCGTCGATGTCGGAGACGCAGAGCATCAACGTCGACCGGCTGGGCGGCGGACCATCGACGATGCCGGTGCCGAACGCGATCGAGCAGCCCGACCCCGGTGGGGTCATCTGGACGAACCGGATGTCGTGTGACGGCGAGCTGTCATGGTCGGGGTGAAATCCGACGCGGGTGTAGAACTCCTTGGCGCGGTCGACGTCGGTGACGGGGAGGAATGCCACTTCCAGTGTCCAATCCATGTGCTCGGCCTTTCGGGTTGTCTGCGAATCGGGTGCGTGGTCACTCGGTCGCTGCCAGCATCTCCTCGATTGCGGACACATCAGGTCCGTGATCTCCAGGTTTCTGTGAATTGCGCCCCAAACCAAAGTCAAGGTTTGGTTCGCCGCCCCACGGGTCTTCGTGACAGCGCACAATGTTCACGTGGATCGCCGGGCGTCGATGGGTTTTGCATCGCTTCTCGCGATGATGAGCGTGGCGCAGCAACTCGGTGAGGGCGCCGATCTCGACGACGTTCTGCAGGTCATCGCCCGGGGCATCATCGAGGTGATCGGCTTCGACGCCGTCGCGGTCAACGTGCGGCGTGACGACGGCGACTTCGAGGTCCGTGCCGTGGTCGGTCCGCCCGAACTCGAAAACCTCCATGGTGAGCGGATGACCGAGTCCGTCTGGCTGGAGTTGTTCGACTCCGCCGAACGCTGGGGTGGGCTGTATCTGACGCGAGAAGCGGAGATGGCCGACGGCGTAGCGTCGATCGATCCGTGGCGGGAACGGTTCGCGTCGGGCGCGGAGCCGGTCGACACCGCCGACACCGCGCCCGGATTCCTACCGCCCGCGGTGTGGGAGCCGGAGTTCGCCCTTCTCGTTCCCGTCTATGCCGACGAGCAGTTGCAGGCGGTCATCAGCGTCGACCTGCCGCGCAGCGGGATGACTCCCGACCCGGAGCAACAGGCACTGCTCGAACTGTTCGGTGTCCGGGTCGGGATAGCACTGACCCGCGTCACCGAGGCCGGCCGGGCGGCCGACCGGGTGCGGCTCTATCGGGCCTCGTTCGCCGAATCGCCCCTGGCGACGGCGCTTCTCGACTCGCGGCTGCAACTGATCGACGTCAATGACGCCTTCCTGCAGCTCACCGATGCGATACCCGGTGAGTGGGACGGACAGGTGCTCGCCGACGTCGTCGCGGTCGACGCCGACGAGTTGGCGCGGCGGTTCGACGGTTTGGAGCCGGGCGAAGGGGGGAGCGTCGCCGAGTTCTGCGGGCTGCGCCACCCCCGCGGGCTGCATTGGGACCGGTGGGTCGACGTGACCGCCCGCCGCGTCGAATCCATCACCGACGCAGCGCTATTCGTGTGTACGATCGCCGATCGGACGCAGGCCCGCGCCGAGCTGAACGCCATCCGCTACCGCGCCGATCACGACGGGCTGACCGGGCTCACTGTGCGAGAGGTGTGGCTCGAAGAATTGGAGAGCCGGTTACACAGCCAGCGGACCGGGGTGCTCGGAGTGCTGATCTGCGATCTCGACGGATTCAAGGAGGTCAACGACACCTCCGGGCACGTTGCCGGCGACGCCGTCCTGAGGTCGGTCGCCGAGGCGATGCTCACGGCAGCCCACCGAACGGACGTCGTATGCCGCTGGGGTGGAGATGAATTCGCGGTGGTCTGCACCCGCAAGACCCTCACGGAGGTCAATGATCTCGCCGCGGCGATCGCCGCCGGTGTGCGCGGGATCTCGACTTCGGTATCCGCCTCCGATCCCGTGTCGGCCCTGGGGATCTCCATCGGCATCGCAGCGCTGGAAAATCCCGAGCCGACGGTGTCGAGTACCACCCTGGTCGACGTCGCCGACGGTGCCCTCTACCGCGCGAAAGTTCATCCCACCCAGCGGTGGCAGGCCACGGTGATCTGACGGACCCGCGATCGGAGAGGCCCGCGATGTGAGAGGGCGCAGCCACGCTCAGCCGAGCATGACCCCGAACATGATCGCCATGCCGACCGCCATGAACACCTGGCAGAGGTCCCCGGCGAAGGTCATCAGATCGGTCGAGGCACCCGGGGCCCGACGACGAGCGAAGTACAGGTACAACCAGACCGCCGCGGCGAGAGCGAAGCCGATGGTGAGAATCCAGTTGACGGGTGTCACGTAGCCGGGTTGCGCGGCGTGATGGCCCACGTCCATGCCGGGCATGTTCATCCCGGGCATGTCGTCGTGATTGTGCGCGAGCACGGTCACCGACGGCCCCGGCGAGCCCATGGCCATCGCCTGCGTCGTCGGCCCGCCGGGCAGAACGGTGCCGTTCATCACCGCGTACATCCAGGCCATCGCGCCCATCATCACGGCGTGATACACCGCGGCCAGCCGTCCGAATGGTGTGGTGGTCGGTGGGACACAACCACAGTCGTCGGTGGGACGCATCTTCGGATGCAGCGCCAGGCTCACCAGGAACCACGCCGCTGCGACGACGAAGAACCACATCGGTCCCGCGGTCGGCCAGCTCGCCGAGAACGGCCATGACATCGCCAGCATGGCCAGCGACATGACCAGATGGAGCACGTGCCCGACGTAAGCCTCCCACGGCATCCGACGGGTGAATATCAGGTACGCGCACTGCGCTGCAGCCAGCGTGAACAGTACGGTGACCACCCACCGCAATACGATGTCGTCGATCATCGGACTGCCCCGACCACGGCTGCATCGGCCTTGGTGTCGGTGCGTCGGCGTGCGGTGAACACGCCGCGTCCGGCGTCGACGATCACGAACAGCGCCAACGGGATTCCGAACCACGGCATAAACCAGCCGAGTCCCGCCGCGATGGCGACGACGGCAAGTGCCTCCACCGGGCGCAGACCGCTCAGCGCCCCACGGCGCGGTGCCTGGGGGAGATGTCGATTGCTTGTGGTGGGTCGTCGCCGCCACCACATGAGGTAGCCGCGGACGATGACGCTGATGAGTCCGATCCCCAACGCCACCAACGCGATCTGGTTGACGATGCCGAACAGGCCCATGTGCGCACTGATCGCCCAGGTGGTCATCTTCGCCATGAACGGCCACCGGGCGAAGTCGACGCGATCGGTGACGGCGAAGGTATGCGGGTCGACGGCGATCGAATCGTAGTGGCTCGGGAAGCCGCGGGCGTTCTCCTTCACCGACCAGGCGGCCCCCGGCTCCGCGGGCACCGAGATGTTCATGGGACCGACCAGCCCGGCGGCGCGGGCGGTGTCGTAGACCTTGCTGAAGTCGGTGGCGCTGAAGTCGGTGGCGCCGAGCGGTGCCAGACCGGTCTGGGCGGCACCGGAACCGTGATGCGCGGCCGCGTCACCGGAGCCGGCGATCGTCGTCGTCACCGCAGGCGTCGTCCACGACAATTCGCTGCGCAGGTCACCGATGTTCTCGCCGGCAAAGCGCGACCAGCTCAGTCCAGACGCCGACAATCCGATCAGACCGATGATGATCCACACCCCCACCGCGCCATGCCAACTCAGGGTGCGGGCGCGCCGGGGTGCGGTGCGGTCCGGGACGGCCAGCCGGGCGAGTTTGTGGGTGCGACGCCGATGGCCGATCCACAGGATCAGCCCGCCGAGGGCCACCACCCACAACCAGCTCGCGCCGATCTCGCTGTAGTTGCGGCCGAGGTCACCGAGATGCAGATTGCGGTGCAGATCGTCGAACCACGCCCGGACCGGCAGCCACTCGCCGAAGGTCGGCAGCGCCCCGCGGACCTCCCCGGTGTAGGGGTCGACGAACACGGTGCGGGTGCGGTCGGCGGGCAGGTCGTCGGTGGCGAGCACCACCCGGGTGGTGTCCCCGGCGCGCGGGGCCGGTGTCACCGAGACGATGGCGCCCTCGGGATGCGCACGCCGCGCGGCATCCACCTGTGCCGACAGCGGGAGCTCTGCGCCGCCGATGCGATCGACGGTCAGTTCGTGGGCGTAGACGGCGCGATCGATTTGGGGGATCAGCGCGTACAAGGTGCCGGTGACGGCCGCGACGAGCAGGAACGGACCGATCAGGATGCCGGCGTAGAAGTGCCAGCGCAGCAGCAGGGGGCGCCACCGGTCGGCAGCGGAACGGCCTGTGGCACCACGTGTGTCGAGCCGGTCCGACGCCCCGGGGGTCCGGGGTTCGAGGGGATCGGAGACATCGGCGGTCTGGGTCGTCACCACGTGTTCGTCCTGCTTTCGGGCTGGGCTGGTTGACTTCGAGTGCGGGCCCGGAGAACTTCCCCGGGGCATCGCAGAAGAGGTCGGCGCGTCGAGACCGATGGTTCCCGGGCCCCGGTGTGTTGTGCGTCACCCACGGACGGATGGGCGCGCACCGCCTAACCTCTACAGGCGTGGGAAACCCTGATCACCTGATGCCGGTAGACGGCGATCCGTCCGCTGCCCCGATCACCATCTTCGGCCCCGACTTCCCGTTCGCCTACGACGAGTGGATCGCCCATCCCGCCGGGCTGGGCGAGGTGCCTCCCGATGCACTCGGTGCCGAGGTCGCCGTCATCGGTGCCGGTATGGCCGGGATGGTCGCGGCCTACGAGCTGATGCGGCTGGGGCTGCGGCCGGTGGTCTACGAGCCCGATCGTATCGGCGGACGGTTGCGGTCGGAGCCGTTCGTGCCCGGTGAGCCGGAGGTCGCCGAGCTCGGCGGCATGCGCTTTCCGATCTCGTCGAGCGCCTTCTTCGGTTATGTGAACCGGTTCGGTCTGCGGTCGGCGCCATTCCCGAACCCGCTCACCGAGGCCGCCGGAAGCACGGTGATCGACATCGGTGGCGAGACGTTCTACGCCCGCACCCTCGACGACCTGCCACCGGTCTACCGCGAGATCTCCGACGCGTGGGACGCGGCGCTCGAACGCATCGCCGGCTACACCGGTTTGCAGCAGGCCATTCGTGAGCGTGACACAATCGAGCTCAAGCGCCGATGGAATGCGCTCGTCGCCGACTGGGACGACCGCAGCTTCTACGACTTCCTGGCGACCTCCACCGAATTCGGCTCACTGTCGTTCCGTCACCGGGAATTGTTCGGTCAGGTCGGATTCGGCACCGGCGGTTGGGATTCGGACTTCGCCAACTCGATGCTGGAGATCCTGCGGGTGGTGCTGACCAACTGCGACACCGATCAGCACCTGATCGTCGGCGGCGCCGAGCAGGTGCCGCGGGCATTGTGGGCCGATGCGCCGCAACAGATCACGCACTGGCCGGTGGGGACGAGCCTGTCGTCGTTGCACCACGGTGCCCCACGGGCCGGGGTGCGCTCCTTGCGTCGGCTCGGACCCAACCGCATCGAGGTCACCGACCGGTGGGGCGATTCGCGGGTGTTCGGCGCGGTGATCGCGACGTGTCAGGCGTGGTTGCTCTCCACCGAGATCGAGTGCGACGAGGCACTGTTCAGCCAGGATCTGTGGATGGCCCTCGACCGCACCCGGTACATGCAGTCGTCGAAGACCTTCGTGATGGTCGACCGGCCATTCTGGACCGACCGGGATCCGCGCACGGGACGCGACGTGCTCAGCATGACGCTGACCGACCGGTTGACCCGCGGTACCTATCTGTTCGACAACGGCCCCGACCGTCCCGGGGTGATCTGCCTGTCCTACTCGTGGATGAGCGACGCGCTGAAGATGTTGCCGCACCCCGTGGAACGTCGTGTGTCGCTGGCACTGTCGGCGTTGCGCAAGATCTACCCGGATCTCGATATCGCCGAACACATCGTCGGCCGTCCGATCACCGTCTCGTGGGAGGACGACCCGAACTTCCTCGGCGCATTCAAGGGTGCGTTGCCCGGGCACTACCGGTACAACACCCGCATGTACGGTCATTTCCACGATCAACATCTCCTTCCCGAGCAGGAGCGGGGGATCTTCATCGCAGGCGACGACGTCTCGTTCACCCCGGCGTGGGTGGAGGGGGCGGTGCAGACCGGACTCAACGCGGTTTGGGGCGTGATGACGCATTTCGGCGGACGGTGCCATCCGGACAATCCGGGGCCGGGGGACCGGTACGCCGAACTCGGACCGATCGACATCGGGGGATGAGGATGACCGACAAGTCGCTGGATTCCGGATCGCCGCACGCCGGGTCGCCGAACACCGGATCGCCCAACACCCTGCGCCTGGCCCTCTGGCAGTGTTCACCACTTCCCGATTCCGACCGCGATGATCACGCAGGCGTCATCGCGGAGAACCTGGAGCGGCTCGAGCACACCATGGCCGACGTGGCCGGGCGGGCCGACTTGCTGATCACCCCCGAGATGTTCCTGTGCGGCTACAACATCGGCGCCGCGGCTGCGCGCGCACGAGCCGATGAGGCCGACGGCCCGATCGCTGCATCGGTGGCGCAACTGTGTTCGCGCTACGGTCTCGCGGTGCTCTACGGGTGCGCCGAGCGCGTGACCGACGCTCATGGGTTGGGCGCCGGTGTGAAAGAGGCGGTGTACAACACCATTCGGCTCGTCGATGCCGACGGCGTGACGATCGCGACCCATCACAAGACGCACCTCTTCGGCGACCTCGACGTCGCGATGGTGACCGCAGGTACGACGCGTGCGCCGGTGATCGACTTCCGGTCATGGCGGTTGGGCATGCTCATCTGTTACGAGGTCGAGTTCCCGGAAATGGTGCGCGACTTGGCGATCCGCGGAGCCGATGTGGTGTGTGTGCCGACGGCGAACATGCCCGAATACGACAAGGTGCAGCAGATCCTCCTGCCGGCGCGGGCGTTGGAGAATCAGGTGTACCTCGCCTACGCGAATTATGTTGGTAGCGAACGGGAACTGTCGTTCGGCGGTCTCAGCGAGATGATCGGCCCCGGCGGCACCATCGACGTCTCGGCGGGGCGCGACGAGCAAGTCATCCTCGCCACTGCCGACCGTGACACTCTCCGATGGTCACGTGAGACCTGGCGGTATCTCGCCGATCGACGTCCGGAGTTGTATTGACACCGCGAGCCTGCTGAGCTGATGCCTCGCCGGGAGTGAACCGCCCCTCGTCGATGCTGCGCACACTTCGCCTGTTGACACCGGGTGTTCGCTGGTCTGTATTGCGTTCGGCCCGTGTGCAATTCGTATACACGCGTTACCACAAGAGATTGTGGGCCAGATCTGGACACGACACCCAATGTGGTCTAACTTACTCCTCAGTACGAGACCTACTCGTGAGTAACTGACGCTCGGGGACGTCGGCGGACCATCGATTCAACGTGGGGGCTGCATCTTGTTCGACTTCATGGAGTGCGAAACACTGACTCGCCGAGCGTTTCTCGGCGGAAACGCGATCCTCGAGGCCTACGACGTCGAAGAGGTGATCGTGCTACCCGCATTGCGGATGCTGGTGTGCGACAACGGGACCGACGCGTCATCGTCGGCGCCGTGGGAGCTCGACGAGTCGGTGCGAACCCAGGTGCGCGCCTCGATCGCAAGGCATCTGCGAACCAGTGACGTCCTGGCGGGCATGCTGCGCGACGCCCTCGGAGGCCTTCACCTCGATGGCCGTCGCCTTGATGGCCGGCAGCTCGATGATCGGGGCCATGTGGATCGGGGCGCAAGCAACCCCTTGCGTGGGGTCGCCGGTGCACTGCCGGTGCGTGCCCAGGGCTTCTTGCTGTCCGATGCTGCCAAGGGCGACGACGCCGCCAGGTCGGATCTGGTACGCCTGGCCTTTCTGCTGGTCGCCGCGCATGCGTTGAGCGATCCGACCGACGTGGCGACGGCGTCGCGGTCGCTCAATCTCGTTCCGCCGCCGCTGCATCGCGATCGCGCGATGATGAATACGGTTCTCGCGCAAGTGGTGCCGGCGCTGACGAGCCCACGCCGGGCGTGGTTCGAGATCACCGTCAGCAAGGCGGCGTCGTTCTTCTCGGTCCCCGACGAGAAACGGCTGCCGGCCGTCGGCGACCGGTTGGCCCCGGGCACGTCGGATCTGACGTTGCTGCGTTACAACCGGCACTCGTTGGCGCTGGCATGCGAACAGGTCGGACTCAGGTTGCTCGGCTCGGTCTGATCTCGCCCATCCCCGATCACGCTCGGGACCACGACGTCGGCGGTATCGTGGCGAAGGTGAGTGAGCCGAGCCACCGATCGCCGACTCCTGTGCGTCATCGGTGGCTCCTGCACATTGACCTCGACCAGTTCCAGGTCGCGGTGGAGCGGTTGCGCAGCCCCGAATTGGTCGGTGTGCCGGTGATCGTCGGTGGTAACGGGGATCCGACCGAGGCGCGCAAGGTGGTGACCTGTGCGTCCTACGAGGCGCGTGCGGTCGGTGTGCGAGCGGGGATGCCGCTGCGGGCCGCCTACCGCAAGATGCCCGATGCGGTGTATCTGCCGCTCGACATGGCGGCCTACGACGCGGCGTCGGCCCAGGTCATGAACATCCTGCGGGAGTCGGGACACCCCATCGAGGTCTGGGGCTGGGATGAGGCCTACGCCGGGGTCGACGACGGGACCGACGCCGAGATCCGCACCCTCGCGACCGGACTGCGCGAACAGGTCGCGCACCGCAGTGGGTTGTCGTGTCGTATCGGCATCAGCGACAACAAACAACGTGCCAAGATGGCCACCGGCTTCGCCAAGCGCGACGAATCGGCGGGTGGTGTGTTCCTACTCGACAACCGGAACTGGCTGCCGCTCATGGGTTCTGCCCCTACCCGCGACCTGTGGAGTGTCGGCCCGCGCACCGCGGACAAACTGACCGAGATGGGGGTGAACACGGTCGACGAGCTCATCGCCACCTCCCGCGAGGACCTCATCGCGAGATTCGGCCCGCACCAGGGCAACTGGTTGTATGTACTCTGCCGTGGCGGCGGCGACTCGACCATCACCGTCGAACCGTTCGTCGCGAAATCCCACTCCAAATCCCGGACCTTCGCCACCGATCTCACCGAGCCCGATGAGATCGCTGCGGCAGCAACCGAACTCACCGAGGATTTGCTGACCCAGGTCCTCGCGGAGGCACGGGTTGCCTTTCGGGTGGCCGTCACCGTACGCACCTCCACCTTCTACACCCGGACCAAGTCGCGAAAGTTGCCGGCCCCCAGCACCGACTCGGCCGTGATCACCCCGGTCGTCGTGGAGTTGTTGGGCAAGTTCGAACAGGGACGACCGATCCGACTGCTGGGGGTGCGCCTCGATCTCGTCGAGGACTCTGACGGCGCTCTGGGAGACGGGGACGAGCCGGACTGAGCGGACGGCTTTGGGGTCGTCGCGTCGGGTCCTCGTGATTGCGTCCAAACGGACGACACCGACGAACGGGTCGTCGTTGATACCGTTGAGCGCTCGCCACATCTTTCTCCTCCCAGGAGCTTTCCCGATGACCGCACCCCCGACGCCGCCGCGCCGGCCCACACCGGCAGCCGAGGTTGCCGGCCGCATCCCACTGCTGCCGG